>NZ_JAVVQU010000001.1:0-115009 GCF_036655075.1 Niameybacter sp.
ATCGCCTCCTACAAATAAAAGCGCGCCTACCAGCCATATCCCAAGTGTCATTAAAAAGACTTTCTTCTTATTAAACCGATCCAACAAATTCCCACCACATAATAAGAAAATAAGATTACCCAAATAACTAACTGTTACAATAAGGGATAACTGGGTCGTACTTAACTCAAAATGCTGTTGAAAAACAAGTGAGAAAATCCCCCGCATACTATCACTTGCTCCAAGGATAACCATACATAGGCCAAAACCTATAAAAGCAATATACTTTGTATAACTTCTTAATTGATTTCTCATCACTTCACCTATTCATATTATTAAGCAAGAACCCTTCTTCTACTTTAAATTTTCTTAAAGACAGGTTTCCTTTGTTCAAATGTAGTAATGTATTCAAATCCTGCTTCTTTCACAACTTCTAACCCTTGCTTCACTGCACACCCTATATGTTTGAGATAATGTCCATCACATCCTACTGTAATGATTTCTCCACCACAAGCTTTATAGAACTTGACCAAATCCAAATCAGGCATTGATCTTCCTATGGCTTGGAAAAATCCTGAAGCATTTACTTCAATGCCTTTCCCTCTTTTTATTACTATTTTATAAAGCGATTCTATATGTTCTCTATACAGATTCATATTCGGGTATATACCAAGTTGCCCATAAGCATAGCGCATAGGATAAGTAATATGTCCGATAACATCAAATTCATAGTGTGTTGCAAGCTCTATTAAAGCATCTAAGTAACGCCCATATAACTGACTCATCTCTATTTTTGAAAAATCATATTCCCCTACATCAAGAGTATCTTCTAAGTTATGTACAGACCCTATAATAAAATCCAGATTGGTTTTTTCAAGAAAGTCTTTATATTCTTCTTTTGAAGCTTGTGGTTGCCCAACTTCTATACCAGCCCTTACAATAAGTCTCCCTGCATACAACTCTTTTGCTTTAGTAATATCTGTATAGAGCTGGTCAACATCTAGTCTTCTACGATACTTCTTATCTTGAAACATATCATAGTGGTCTGTAATAGCAATTTCTTGAAGACCTTTTCTAATGGCTTCTTCACAAAGGTCACAAATGTCTTCATGCCCATCAAAAGAATATTTAGAATGCATATGATAATCCGCTAAGTACATGATCTATTCTCCTCTACGTCAATTGGATTAGCGTATCTCTTCCACATAGTCTAATCCTTTTATTTGTTCTAATTCTACCAAAATACTGTTGTGATCTCTTTTTGTACACAAGTCTAATTCCATTGTAACAGCAACGTCTTCACTTTTAAATGTATTTTGGCAGTCTCGATGCATAGAGCGAATCACAAATTTCTTAGTTTTAATATAGTCCATAACACCTGTCATTCCACCCTCAGGGCTTAGTTCCATATAAAGTTCAAGTACACGATTGTGTTTTTCTTGATATCTACTTGCTTTTTCTAATACCTTTACTGCAACCATGATAAGGATAAAACCTACACATGCACCGTAGATAAACCCAGCTCCTATAGCAAGACCTAAAGTCGCTACTGTCCAGAGACTCGCTGCTGTTGTCAGTCCTTTGACTTGATTCTTACCCGTCGTAATGATTGTACCAACTCCTAGGAAACCTACTCCACTTATAACTTGTGCTGCCATACGAGAAGCATCTATTGTGTCTCCACTCCGTACACATAAATACTCATTCGTTACCATAGCAAGTGCTGCGCCTAGACAAACGACTGCAAAGGTACGTATACCTGCTGTTTGTCTTTTGGTCGCTCGTTCTGCACCTACTATACCGCCTAGGATAACAGCCAAGCTTAGTCGTACTAATATAGAAGCATAATTAAACTCTTCTAGGTACTCTAAGATGCTTATCATCACGCTTACCTCTTTTCATTTAATTCTATAACTCACTCTTCAAATATTTCAACCCTTACCACATGATCCATAAATTTGTATCTAAAACGTACTACTGTATTGTCTTTTGTAACCTTGAATGTCCCTTTGTTAGAGGATCCACTTCTTGGATAGGTGTCATAGCAGTAAGTGGCTGACAATGTCCCATAAGTGGCTATGGCATAATCAAATTCTCCTGCAAAGGGCATCACCACAGAAAGGGTGTACGTATTGTCTCCTATATAGTACATACGTGTCACTTCACTATTAGAATCATTTTGCACTGCCCCTACATGAGGTTGAAAACTACCATAAGCTACAATTTTTTCAGGAAGCTTCATACCTGTTTCTTTGTCATAGACTTCATGTGCACCATATTGAATGAGATGTTGTGGGTTGGCCGCTTGTTGTCTTAATGTATCACCACTTGCCCATAGCTTCTTAATGGCCTCTTCTTGACCAAATCCCATGGGACAAGCTGCACTCTTCGTATTGATTTGATAGTAGCCTTGTGTGTCCCATTCTCCATTATCAGCACGCTTCATCTTAACGGCGGCACTGTTTAATGTTCTTCTAAAAGGCACTTCAAAGTATGCATTCGGGTTATTAATGGCTGTCCATTTATAAGTGTACTCCAAGAAATGTCTTTGCCCTTCTTCGTCTTGGTTTGCAAACCAGCCAATTTGGTCATATCCCCACCAATCTTTCCATCCACGCTCCGCATAGATATAGTCCTCAAAACGATCAACCACTTTGCCACCCCAGTTGTCATACTCCATTAAAAAAGGCATGGCTTCTGCTGACCACCCATTAGGATTTTCTCCCCCTTCGCTGAATCCTTCACGTACCATGACAAGCTTTTCTCCTTCTCTATCTAGAAGAGGTACCCTTGTAAAAGGCATGGCATTGTAATCGAGTAAGAGCTTTCCATTGATACTAATCCCATGGCTGTGGGCATCCATCAGTACAAGATGGCGTCTTCCATACACTTTTGCATAGTTACGAATCATTTGCATCAGCTCTTGCATCTTTTTCATTCCATGGTCATTGGCAGTATAGAGATGAATTTGTCCCATATGTAAGGCTTCATACCCTGCATCGATATAACGTGTCGCACGGTAGTAGAACCACATTCTTGCTTCTAGGCGGTTAAGGTCTGGAATCCCACCTTCTTCTCCCCAAATGAATCCATTTGGCTTCTCGGGAAAAAGCATATCTTTAACGCAAAAGCCTCTATCTTCTATAGGTAACCCAAAGGCTTCAAAGACATAAGCCGGTACTTTAAAGCGGTCTTCATAATGATAAACAGCTTCAAAAATACAAGCTTGAATGATAATCTCTGGATCTACCTCATGAAGTCTATCTGCTAAATACTTAGACTTTTCAAAGTGTTCCTCATCACATTCATCTGGCTCCCAAATCCCTGAGGCACGTCCTACAAATTTGACGCCCATATTCTTAATCGCCCGTAAATCATCTTCTAATGTTTTTGTATGAATAAAAAAGGCAGCTGATACTGAACGTGATAAATAATTTTCTAGCACCTCTTTTGAGATTGTTGTATCGAATGTATAGTTTTTCATCCTCGTCCTCCCTCTTCTGATTGATCCTTATTTATAGTGTGTTATAAATCGCTCCTAGTGTATGTTCCTCTTCTTTTACCTATTGCTTTTTATGCTTTAGCACCTTGTTCTAAATAGGAAGTAATCGTACTAATTAATACACCGGTTGCCCCTTTTTCCTTATGGACACCTTCACTTCTACATACCGCTGTTCCTACTACATCTAGGTGAATCCAAGGTAAGTCATTCTCTATAAATTCTTCTAAGAAGCAAGCCGCTACACTTGCTCCTGCTGCATAGCCTGGTGCATAGTTCATAAGGTCTGCAGTCTTTGTATTTTTCAATAATTTATGGTAAATGGCATCTAGTGGAAGTCTCCACACTTTTTCGCCTGTCTTATTGGCATGTTTAAGAAATACTTTGTAGAAATCCTCACAGTTTGAAAAGATACCAGAAATCTCTGAACCTAGTGCACCTTGGCAAGAATATGTAAGTGTTGCTACGTCAATCAGCTTAGTTGCACCTTGACGAATGGCATAAGTCAAAGCATCACATAAGATTAATCGCCCTTCAGCATCTGTATTCCAAATCTCTACAGTTTTACCTGACATGGTTGTAATAACATCCCCCATTTTGGTAGCATCTGGACTAATCACATTCTCAACAGCCGGTATAACCACCATTAAGTTGGTTTTACTCTTAAGTGCCGCCACAATCTCTATGACTGCAAGCACATTGGCTGCACCACACATATCATATTTCATCCCATCCATACCTTCTAAAGATTTAAGATGGTAACCGCCTGCATCAAACATAACCCCTTTACCAATCACTGCATTGCGTTCTGCTTTCTCATCCCCATGATAGCTCAGCACGATTAGGTTAGCTTCTTGTTCACTTCCTGCATTAACAGAAAGGATGCCACCACATCCATTTGCTTTAAGTTCTTCATTCCCTAACACTGTACAGGCTAATCCATAGTGGGCTGCTAATTGTCTTGCATAAGCTGCGAACTCTTTGACATGTAGATAGTTGTTTGGGATATTGGCAATGGTACGTGCTCTATTGATGGCTTGACCGTATGTCATACCTTTTGTTATAGCCTCTTTACAGCTTTTGCTTACAACCAAAGTAATGGTCTGTGTCTTTTCATCTGTCAGTTGGCCTCTCATACTAAAAATATTTGTATCCCTCACTTGTGTTAAGGCACGTTTATTAAAATGATAGGCCCCTTCAAACAATGCTTGAACTGCTATTTGAATCAGCTCTTCTTGTGTTACCCCTTCTATATGTAAGTGGTCAAGCACAAGTTGGCAATCTGATGTACTTTGTTTAGCAAAAGCACTAAAAGCTTTTCGAATATCCTCTATAGGATTTACTTGTTCTTTTTCTATGGGCAAAAACTCTAACTGAACCCAGCTCTCTTGCATATAGATCACTGGCTTACTCTTTTCTTGAATAAAGGCTTCCATCGGAAATTCATCTTTTAAAGTTGGAAGCAAAAGTTTCAACCATTCTTTCTTGATACCTTCTTCTTGTAAATAAGGGATGACCATGTACTCTGTTTCTTTGTTATAAGTTAATGTAACTTGTTGATTAATTTTCATTTTTTTGCCTCCTCCTGAGGAATGATTAGAAAAGACCGCCATAAACTTGGTCATATTTATCTACCAATGTTTTTGCTAGTGAGTAAGAGTTAATAAGTGGATGTAACGTTAATGCTTGGATAGCCTTTTCTTTAGACTTTGTAAAGATAGCTTCTACTGTCAACTTTTCATACAACTTAATAGCATGAATGAGTACGTTACAGTGTTCAGGCACTTTACCAATAGGTACTGGTTGAATACCTTCTTGAGATACTTTACAAGTCACTTCAATGACATCTTCTGCTTCTAATCCTTCTATACATCCTTCATTTTGGACCGAAAGGACAAGGTATCTCCCAACTTCACTTTGCAAGCCTTCAATACAATCTAGCATAACTCCGGCATAGCCAATACCATCTGGCACTTCTAAATGACCTTTTTCAATCTCTGCCTTTTTGTCATTTCCAGTCTCAATACTCATGTAAGAACGTTCTCTAACTTCCATATAATATAAGAAGATTTGAAGTGCTTCCTCTGGCTGTTCGTCAATATTGATACGCTTGAGTTCTTCCATCATTTGAATATTTACAGCCTCTATAGTTTTGCCTCTCGTTGCACCTGACTTTAGAATATTTTCTAAAGCTTTTTCTCGGTGATAGTAATAATAAAGGTATTCATTAGGCAAGAATTTAATTTGTCTAAGCAACTCTGGATCAAACATAGAGAACTCTTGAATACCTTGCAAGAAAGTATCATCCACAAGCAGTGTCTCTAACATTTCTTCCCCATGTTTTTTCACACTTCCTATCCAAGATAAGTGGTTGAGTCCAAAAAACTCTACATATAAATCCTTTTCTGCTACATCTAAGGCTTGTGCCATACGGAACTTAGTACTACTCGGTGCATCACAAATACCAATAATTTTATCATGGCCTGAACTTCTAAGTGCTTGTGTCACAAGTCCTGATGGATTGCTAAAGTTGAAAATCCAAGCATTGGGTGCATGCTTTTTAATAAGATCACAGTACTCCATAAGCACTGGAATTGTACGAACTGCCATAGAAAATCCGCCTACACCCGTAGTCTCTTGACCAATCACACCTGTTTCTAAAGCCACAGTTTCATCTACGACTCTTGAATGGTCTCCACCTACACGCAGTGTTGTTACAATATAGTCTGCACCTGTGATGGCTTCCACTGCATCTTGTGCTCGCTCTATTTTCAAATCTTTGTGTTTACGTTCCACAACGTGCTTACATAACTTAGCGATGATTTCAAGTTTCTCCTCATCAATATCGTAAAGTATCACTTGGTCAATATGTAAAACTTTATATCTTTCTAATAATCCATTGATAAAGATGACTGTACGAACCCCCGCACCACCAATAACTGCTATCTTCATGGTATACCCTACCTTTCTTGTTGTGTAATAAATGTCATTAGCACTTCTTCTACTGGGAAGCCTGTATTCCCTCCAAGTTGTGTCACAGATAATGCGCCACATCCATTGCCATATTTAAGGCACTCTTCTATAGACTTCCCTTTTAAGAATCCATAGACAAAACCTGCATTGAAAGAGTCTCCTGCACCTGTAGTATCCACTGCCTGTACTGTATACGCTTTTGCCTCATAGACTTGCCCTTTATAAACAGCAAGTGAACCTTCACTTCCAAGCTTTGCCACGACTTGTGGACAAGTCTTTGCAAAGTCTAAAACGGCTGCTCTTACATCTGCTTTACGACTATAGTGGATGGCTTCTGTCTCATTCATAAAGAGGACATCTATATAAGGGAATAATTCATAGATGCCTTCGTACCATTCCCCTGCATCATCCCACCCTACATCAAAAGAGATACTCACTTCACCCACGTCCTTAACCTTTCTTACAAGGTCTAAGTATTGATGATGATTTTTGCTCCCTGCATAACCTGTTAAGTGAATATGACGTGCTTGTCTCACACCGACTAAATTAATCTTAGATAAGTCAATCTCATCATTGGTTCCTCTATAGGTTAGGAATGAACGGTCCTTTTCGTTTGTAAAACTAATAGAGATGCCTGTCTTGTTAATCTCACTTGTTGCAAGTAATGTATCATCTACATTTTGAGTATGGAATTCATCTCGTATAAACTTACCATAACAATCATCACCAATTGTTCCTTGGAATACAGGCTTTAATCCTAGCTTTCCAATACCTAATGTAAAGACTGCCGCACCACCACCTACATAAGTATTCATTGTTCCTACTACATCCTCTTGTCCTGGCAACGGAAAACGCTCTACACCCGGAATGACAAGATCAATATTAATATCTCCATAGATATAAACATCCCATTTTTTATTTTGCATACGCCTACTCCTTGTTTATGTACTTTATTATCTGTCTCATCCTTACCTCATGCTTTATATACAAAAGGAGCATTGCGCTAACCAAACTTAGTGCAACGCTCCCACTCTTTTCACTTTTATTTTATTAGCATTTTAACCCTTAACGGCTCCTATCATGGCACCTTTAGCAAAGTATTTTTGTGCAAAAGGATAGATACATAAAATAGGTACTGTTGTTACAATAACCGCAGCCATCTTAAGTGAGTCAGACGTTACTGCACTATTCGCTTGTGCAATAGCTTGTGAAGCTGTTGTTACTTCTTGTGAAGAAGCCATTGCTCTTGATAACATCTGTTGCAGCACAGTTTGTACTGGCCATAACTTGCTAGATCTCATATAAAATGCACCTGAGAACCAATCATTCCAGTGTCCTACCGCTGTATATAAACCAACTACTGCTATAACCGGCTTACTTAGTGGAAGGATAATTTGTGTATAAGTTTTAAAATAACCACATCCATCAAGCTTAGCTGATTCTTCTAAGCTATCGGGAATAGATTCAAAGAATGTTCTAACCATTAATAAATTTGTTACGCCTACCATACCCGGAATAACATAGACCCAGAAGGAGTTTAATAATCCTAAATTTTTGTACTGAATATAAGTCGGAATCATACCTCCACCAAATAACATGGTGAATGTAATAAGCATTGTAATAATTTTTCTACCTGGTAAATCTTCTTCTTTAAGTGCAAAAGCTGCAAGTGTTGTTACAATTAAGCTTAATGATGTTCCTATTGCCGTTCTAGCAATAGTAATACTATAAGCTTTCATTATTTTTCCATCTGCAAATACTTCTTTGTAGTTATCTAACGTAAACATACGAGGCCAAAAATAAATCCCACCTTTGGCTGCATCGGCCCCATCATTAAAGGATAAGGCCAATACATTAATACAAGGAACTATAATGACTAAACATAGTGCAATAACAACAAAATATATAAATGCCTGTATCAGTCTATCGCTGAAATTTTCTTTTATTTTTGTTTTCCTTACTTTTATCTCTTTTTCCATGTATTCCTATATCCTTTCTTGTATTATGACTCTGCCACCTCCGTAGCAGAGTCATAATGATTAGTTTACAGGATAGAAGTTAATGCTTTCATGATCTTCTGCATATACTTCTGTCAAGTAACTTCTAAATTCTTCTAAACCAGCTTTTTGAATTTGTGTACGGAAACCATTTACAATGCTTTCAACTTCTTTATCACTTGTTGCATACATAGCT
Organism: Niameybacter sp.; assembly: GCF_036655075.1. Classification (NCBI taxonomy): domain Bacteria; kingdom Bacillati; phylum Bacillota; class Clostridia; order Lachnospirales; family Lachnospiraceae; genus Niameybacter; species Niameybacter sp. Next base: position 8,645 of record NZ_JAVVQU010000001.1, read on the forward strand.
TGTACTAACATTTCTCTATAATCTAGTAATGACATTTGAGCCTTGACTTCTTCTAACCCTTCTGCAGAAAGGTAAGCTGTTGCTTTTAAACCTGGTATAAGTTTCTTTTTGTAAGGATAATCTGTTGCAATTTTAATAGCACCTTCAAATCCAGTTCCTGCTGATGCACCTGGGCGACTTTCGCCAAATTCTTCAAGCCAGTCAAGGTCTGTCATAGCATATTCCCAGAATACTACACCTGACCCACCGAATGATGCACCTACATTATTGATTAACCATTCTGAATCTCCATCATTTAAATGCGTTAAAACTTCCTCTTTAACAACTGGATTACCGTCTACCATATCATAGTGAACACCTTCAATACCATAGTTACCTAAAAGCTTACCTTGTGGTGTTGCTAAGAAATCAAAGAAGGCAAAGATTTCTTCTGGATTTTCTGCATCTGCTGAAATAGCCCAAGCACCGTATCCACTTTTACCGCGCACAGCTCTCGCATTGTCTCCTGTATAGTCATCTAAAGGTCCAAGTGGTACCCATTCACCTGTTTGGTAAACGATTTCTTTGTAGTTGTGCACATCTGCAATAATAGCTGAGTTACGTGTTTCTGATACTTCTGCTGCACGTGTACTATCCATTGTGAAGAATTCTGGATTCATTAAGTTTTCAGCTAATAATTGTCTAACAAAACCAATTTTTTTGTACACATAATCTGTTTCTACTTCGTGTTTGATAGTTCCATCAGTATCCATATTATAACCATCACTTACACCCCAGTCATAACCACGCAAGATGTAATCTAAAGTATCTTTTGATCCACCCCAGTATTTAGGTCCTAATGGATAAACGGATTGACCATGGTCGTCTGTAAAGCCACCATTTTTAATATCTACTAGTAAGTTGTAGAATTGCTCCTGTGTTCTAATCTCACTTGGATTAATACCGAGTGCATCTACAATTGATTTTTGTATGTACATACCACCTATGTATTCTTCTTGTGGATTAAACTCTAAAGATCGATCTACTGCTGGAATAGATAGTTGCATAACATAAGCACCATCTAAATCCTCTCTAAATGTAATGTTTTTATACGCATCATTAGGAAGATAGCCCTCTTCTAAGTATTTACTGTATACTTTTGAGTCTTTCATATACTCTGTTACATCTGCAAACATACCTTCTTTAGCAGCTTTTAAAAGTAATGAAAATTCTGATCTTGAAGAGTCATTTAAGTAAGTTACAACAACATCAGGAATTGTGCCAGATGCTAGGTGAGAAGCAAGTACTGCTGCATCATTATCTCCAGGTGTATACTGAATATCGATATCGATACCTGTAAGTCTTTTAATTTCTTTCATAACAGGTGTTTCATTCATTTTTTCTGGTATTGAGTAACCAATGTCATCTACATATGCTTGAATTGTAATTGTACGATCTGCAATCCAAGTATCTGGTTTGTCATCTGTTTGCGTTGTAGGTGCTGCACTATCCTTATCAGATGCGCTACTTGATGCCCCACTTTGTGCACACCCTGTTAAACTTCCCATTAACACAGTCGTTGCCATAGTTGTTGCTAAGATTGATTTAAAAACTTTCCCTTTCATCTCATTACCTCCTCATATTTTTACCAAAGTCCAACCTCAGTAAATTTCTTTGATAGCTTATTACAAATGATTACAAGTATAAGTCCGACAATCCCTTGGATTAAACCAATTGCTGTTGCATATCCAAATTGTCCACCTGCTAGACCGATACGTACAACAAATGTATCTAATGTATCTGCTAAAGCCATATTCCCTGGGGTTCTTAATAAATAGATTTGTTCAAATCCCGAAGAAAGAAGTCCACCTACACCCATGATAAAGAGTAGTCCAATAGTTCCTCTAATACTTGGCAATGTAATGTGCCAGATTTTCTTAAGTTTTGAACATCCATCCATTTCTGCTGCCTCATAAAGGGCTATGTCTACTGCACTAATTGCTGCTAAGTAAATAATAGAATCCCAACCAATGTTTCTCCATAAATCCATTGAGAATAAGATTTGGAAGAAGTACTTCGCCTCCATTAAGAAGAATGTACTAGGGTCTCCTCCCATTGATCCAATAATTTGATTGAGTACTCCAGTATTCGGAGCAAGCACTCTTTGCATCATCGTTACAATAATTACTGATGATAAAAAGTGTGGTAAGTAAGTAATCGTTTGTACCGTCTTTTTGAATTTAAGATTTCGGATTTCATTTAACATTAAAGCCAAAAGAATTGCAAATGGGAATTCTAAAATACATTTAATGAATCCAACTGTTAATGTATTACGAAGTAATCTTACACAGTCATAACTGCTGAAGAAAGTTTCAAAATATCTAAGTCCTACCCAAGGGCTACCCCAAATACCTGCTTTAAATGAATAATCCTTAAACGCTAACACGATTCCTGCCATAGGCACATAGCAAATAAGTATGAAGTATATAATACACGGTAATAGCATTAAGTATAATGGCCAGTACTTTAAAGCCTTCTTCCATTTAGGTACTTTTTGCTGTTTAATACACTCCACTTTTTCACATTCTATTGGTTTGGCACTCACACTACTCATGCAACTCCTCCTTCTTGTCAATTTCTTTATTTCTGCCTTTATCATATAGTTTTATAACTTTATCAACAATGTAAAAAACTGCGTTATTTAGTGTATATTTCTACGAATACAGGATAGTGGTCAGATAAAAATACACCTTTTATTTCATCTTTCCAAAGGCCTCTCTCCTTACATTTAGTCCCTTTAGAAGTGAAAACATAGTCAATCTGTTCACATTGAGCTATTCTTCCATACTCATGATATGTGCCTTCTATCTCCTCTGTTAAATCAACTAATCCACCCACTTCACTAATCATAGTAATCTCAGGGTTATGAGGCGCGGCATTAAAGTCTCCAGTTAAAAAGACTGTTGCTTCTTTAAATGTAGTAACTTGGGTTATATAGTCTAAGATTTGTTTCATTCCCAAGACTCTGGCTTCGCTTCCTTCATGGTCAAGATGTGTGTTCAGCACTCTAAACATTTCTTTAGATGCCACATCTTGTAAGACCACCTCTGTACATGTTCTTGGACAAATGCTTTGCTTGTCATAGCGTGACCCTGGAACATAAGGTGTAGGTGATAGCCAAAATGTATGCATACCAATGAGCTGATACTTAAGCTTTTTAAAAGCAACAGCTGTCTGCTCATCTTCTAAATTTGCATCTCGCCCACAACCTAACACGTAGTAATCTGTTAAATTTTCCTTTAACCAATCTGCAACATGTGGTAATACTTCTTGGAAACAAATAATGTCTGGTGACTCCTGCTTAAGCTTTTCTAGAATAAATGGCTTACGGTAACAAAAGTTATTTTCTCTATCTTGGTTATAGTCACAACGTATATTAAAAGTTACAAATTTCATTAGTTATCATCCCTCACTCTTTCTGGTAAATGTTCAGTTGGAGCATCAATGACCGTTCCATCTGATAGTCTTACATAAGTTTCAAAGCTCTCTGTATTGTATGCATCTAATACAAAAATTCTAGCACCTCTTAAGAAATCTCCTTGCCCATAAGTGTTATAACCTGTTGCTCTACCATACCCCAATGTAATACCATACATTTCTCCGTAGAAGTCATTAATATGGTCATGTCCTACAAACACACCTTTGGTATGTCCCACTTCTTGCATTGCAGCAAAGAATCCTGTATTAATCTTCGGACTGCAAATACCTTCTCGTTTAAGTCCATAACATGTTTCCATTGCCCATACTTCATGGAATTCTGGCAGTGCAATATGCATAAATAGCAGTGCACCAAACTGTGGACTTTGTGCTTCATAGGCTTTCATCTTTTCTTGATACCAGTCAATTTGTGGTCTTTGTACATAAGCATAGCCTTCCATATGAGGAAGTGGATTGTAGTTACCTGAATCCATTCCGACAAGTACCCATTTGACTATGCCTTGCTCATCTACCACTTCTAAAGTATGGTTACCCATTCCTACCTTTGAGTTTTCATCATGATCAAGTAGACAGTTTGGCATCACTTTTAAAATATCAAAAAGCGTTTCATAGCCTGCACCTTCCTCTGTATCATGATTCCCAAATGTATATGTAAAAGGAATTTGTGACTCTATAACAGGTGCTAATGCTAAAGGTAAATGTTGTGCATTATTTTCTCCATACACTGTATCTCCTGTAATGATAATAAAGTCTGGATTTTCCTCTTGTAATATTTTCCTCATTAAATTCACAGTATCTTGGTCTACTTGATTGTCATCGCTAAAATGGATATCTGTAAATTGAAGCAGTTTAAATTTGCCTTCCGGTGAAAACTTAAGTTTATTCATTTGATGTTATCCTCCATCTTAAATAAATGTATAGTTAAAAATAATATTTCTTACTGCCAGATTACTAAAGATACCTTTCCATAACAATGGACTATTCTACACAAAAAGTTGTACATTTCTACGACTTTCTATATTCCATTGAACTCTTTAAAAATTAATAGTATATTAGTCACATCTTTAGATTTTTTATGAAAAGGGGTTAATTTATATGAAGAAAATATATGAAGTTGGGGGGATCTTAAACCAAGGCTTTGTCGGGCAAATCTCCTATACTATTTGCTTAGATCAAGAATATCAAGAAATGGATATTGCCTTTTCCTTTGACAAGCAACGTTATGAAGTGATCACAGATGAATTAAAAAAAGAACTCATTGCTGCCTGTAATGGTAAATATGGTGCAGATACAGCTAGCGATAAACTGATTACTCATACTATTAAAGATATGAAAACAGAACTTCAAATGATTGTAACCATGAATGATACATTTATTGGTGGCATACACCGACAAGAAACTTCTAGACATCTCTATTTTAGTGAGCATGAGGCCACTCCAGGTTGCATTCCTCAGCCCTCTATAAATGGTGTCATCCGCATTACTATTTTAGCTTTTAGCGTCATTCGTGACGAGACACACTATGCCTTATCTTTATCCGTACGTTAAGAATAGGAGGAACACTGTATGTATAAACGTTTAGAACTACATAATCATACGACGGAATCAGATAGTAACCTAACCGTCCAGGAACTTATTCACTTGATGCAAGCAGACCATGTGGATGCTTTTGCACTTACAGACCACAATACAATTTCTGGACATATTAAAGCTCAAGCATTGCTCAAAGAACAAAATATTGCTATGTCCTGCATTTACGGCATGGAGTACACCACCTATTATGGACATATTCTATGCCTTAACTTAAAAGAATACGTGCCTTGGGAGAATATTAACCGCCACAAGCCTGAACGCCTCTTCCTTGCAACTAAAGCAAAAGGAGCTATTGCCGGTATAGCTCATCCCTTCTCATGTGGTTACCCTATTGCCACCTGTGGCTTTGAGATGACTTTCACTGACTACTCTTGTATTGACTTTATAGAAGTCTTCAATAATCCTGAACCTCTTTATGAAGTTAATGAACGCGGTTTGCTTTGGTGGGAAGATTTAGTCCTTGGAGGTTATCCTATTGCTGCAAGTAGTGGAATGGACTTACATGGCCATAATAGTATGCATCATCAATTTGCAACCTTCATAGAAGGCATACCAGAAGGTAATATTGAAGAAGAGCTTGCCACTGCTTTCCAATCTAAAAGAACATGGATATCCAAAGGTCCTATTCTTGAGGCACATATCAATGAATCTACTAAAGCGCTTACCTTCTCCATTGTTGCAACCAATAAGCCAGGTTATCAAGAACAACCTCATACCCCTTATGTTCTATCTCTTCGCACCCAAAAAGGAACCTTGTCATTTAACTTCAACGACAAAGCTCCTCTTACTATAAGTCTACAAGACTTAGATTCTATTATTATTCCTAAGCTTTACCAAGGTTCTACTGATATCATGAACCTTGTTGCTATAGCGCCTGTTATTTATTTATAAGGACTATTACACTTTCTATATTGTAGTGGTGTCTGGCCAGTAGCTTTTTTAAACACTTTAAAAAAGTACTGGCTATCTTCATATCCAACCTCTTTTGCAATGTCTACAACACTCTTTTGGGATTGCGCTAAATACTCTTTAGCTTTATTAATACGTAATGCCTTAATAAAGTTAATAGCCGTTTGCCCCGTCTCCTTCTTGAAAATAGAAGAGAAATAGTTTGGACTCATCGTAAATTTTTCTGCCAAATCATTAATGGCAATATCTTTATTATAATGTTCTGTGATGTATTTGATGGCTAACTTAATTTTATTTTTAGCATTTGTGTCTACATGACTTTCTGTTTCTAAGCAATCTAGGACAAGTGCCCATAAATATTCTCGCATCTCTTTCAAAGAAGATAGGCTCGTAAGCTCATCTAAATCCACTACGAGTTGTTCCGCCTTCCTAGGTTCCTTCTCGAAACTTGTCGTTGCTGATTTTAATAAAATTCCAATCACCCTTACCCACATAATACGGATATAGTTCACATTATATTTTTGAATCTGTTCATCGGAAAAAATGTCCTCGAGTATGCATTGAATATTTCCAATATCATTACGTTCTATGTACTGACTCAGCATATGCAACTGGGAAGTCGGCAGTTGATTGGCCGCTAATAGTTTAATATCATCATAAAAATAGATATTTCCATTTCCGTGAATAAGCCTTTGGTTAAATGCACCTTGTGCTTCTTTTGTAGCTGATAAAGAGATCTCATCTCTAATGGTACTCATACCAATGCTAATAGAAATCTGCATACGATTCCACAGCATACCTTGAAGTGCTGAGAAGATTTGTTCTGCTTCTGCCCGTAAAGTAACTGCACACTCATTAGACAAAATAGCAAAAAGTTGGTTAGGGTTGGACAGGTGATTAATAATGATTTTATCACTTCTAATATTCGTTTCCTTAAAAATATTTTCGACGCTAAAGCGCATCAGTTGGATATCTTGATACCCAAACTTATTGCGTTCATAGCTCTCTCCATCAATATTTATCAGTGCCACCATCAGCTTTCTACCATGGCATGGAAATTGTCTATTAATAGCTTGTTTGATGAGAAAATGCTCTCTCTTAAAAGGGAGTGACTGATGGAGCAGTACATTCACATTCTTTTCTAAAGTATACTGCTCCTTATCCTTTTGAAGGCGCTCACCTAACTCAATAACTTTTTCATTGTCTTCTCTTTCCCCTATATTATCTAGTACTTCTTTCATTGTCTTTTTCAGTTGTTCATTTGAAATAGGTTTTAATAAGTACGCATTGACCCCTAAGTTAATAGCTTGTTCTGCATAAGCAAATTCAGCATAACCACTTAAGATAACAAATTGAATATGTGGATAAAGTGGTCTGGCCTTGCGAATTAAGTCAATACCATCCATATCTCTCATTCTAATATCCGTTATCACAATATCTACAGGTTGTTCTTTCAGTAGCTCAAGGGCTGTTGTTCCATCATCTGCCTCTTCTATCTTATCAAATTTAAAGTTTAGATAGTCTAACCTTGCACGAATTCCTTGTCTTATAAGTGTTTCATCATCAACGATTAAAATACATCTCCCCATCTTTATTCCTCCTTAGTCAGTAAACGGCAAGCGTATTGTAAAACAACTTCCTTGATTTAATTCGCTCTGTATGTTAATACCATAATCATTTCCACAAACTAACCTAATCCTTTGATGTACATTACGTATACCAATACTTCGTGTTCTGTTTTTAAGTTTTACTTCGTTGTCATTAATATATTCTAGTATGAGTGCTAATCTCTCCTTGGTCATTCCCACACCATTATCTTCTACTTTAATGATGATGTCTGTTCCTTCTTTCCCTACAAATATAGTTAATTTCCCTTTTGTTGCACACGTACCTAATCCATGAACAATGGCATTTTCTACAATAGGTTGCAAAATAAAGCGTAAAATTTGATGCTCCATCAGCGCCTCTTCCACTTCATAATACACCTCAAACTTCTCACCGAACCTAGCTTTTTGTATGAAAATATAGTTTTGGGTATGTTTCAACTCCTGCCGGATGGTTACATACTCACCATAATTTTTCCCTAAACTATATCTAAAGATATCGCCTAGCTTCTCACATAAGTCACAGATTTCAAAAGCTCCTTTTACAGCAGCTAATGCACTTATTGTTTCTAATGTATTGTAGAGAAAGTGTGGATTAATCTGGAGTTGTAAATTTCTAAGTTCTGATGCTTTCTTCTCTAACTGCTGAATGTAATTCTTCTGTATAAGCTTATCTATATGCCGTAGCATATGATTAAATTGCTTATCTAAAAGTGCGATTTCATCATTTCCACCAATTTCTTCTGTCACATTAAAGTTACCTTCTTCAGCTAACTTGAATTTTTGTACTAAGCCTTCAACTCTCTTAGAGAAATTCCTAGTAAAACAGTAGATAGTTACTACAATAAATCCAACAAGTAGGATAATCATAGGCATCATGGACTTTTGCAATCTTGCTTGTTCTTTAATAAACAAGTCTCCTTCAAATAGGAAGAGTATCTTAAGCCCATAGGAATCTATTGTATCCCCATAAACCATGACTCCATTTTGTTGAATCATCCTATTACTCTTAAGTTCTCTTATATCAATTCCATCTACTTCTGCTAGCAACTTATCATTTGAAGCATATATTAGCTGATTGTCCTTATCCAAAACAATGATATCATAAGGATAAAATTCCTCTGTACTTTCTTTCACCGGTTGAAATAGTTTAACCGGGTCTATATCCAATTTTACAAATCCTAAATAGCGCTTGGTAAAATTAGATGTATCTATGTATTGAATATCTTCTATTAACGAAAGCACCCTATCTTTTCTATTCCCTGTTGTATAGGTTAATGTACCTTCTTGAAAACTTCTATTTTTCAAATACCATAATTCTTTAACCCCTTCTTCTAACATAGAAATTCTACTGCCATATATCTGTGATTCTTTTATATTGGAATAAATCATACAGTTTCGAAATTCTTTGTAGCCCTCTAACCTTAAGCTATTTCCTATTTCTAAGCTTACCTTTTCTCCTTTGACATAAGGATTTGTGCTACTTCCTCTTCCTAATAACTCATCTATAATAATCGTATTGTTAGCAATTTGGTCTAGCCTATCATGATACCTAAAGAAGTTTGCATCCATATTAGACATATATTGTGCCACAAGTTGAGCATAAGACTTATTCAAGGTATTTTCAACTAGGTTAGAAATCTCATTAAATAAGAGTGAACTAATAATGATAATAGGCACAATACTTACAATCAAAGTAAATCCCAGAAGTTGTATAAAAATTGTGTTGGAATGAAATAGCTTAGCTATCCATTGTTTGAGTATTTTCTTCATCTCTCTCTCTTTTTAATCCTTTTTCATTTGTATGTATATCCTAACTTTTATCCTTTACTTATTGAATTTGTCGGTATTTTTATTCCCGAATTTCATTTACTTTTCTAATTACTTAGAAATTATATCATATTTTTTGTTAAAATTATATAATTTAGATTAATTTTAGGTTAACTTAGTGTAAAAATACAAAAAGAACTATAGACTCAGTAGTGTTCTACCTCATCTATAGTTCTTTTCATTTATCTATTCGTTTTGACCACAACATTGTTTGTATTTTTTACCACTACCACATGGACATAAGTCATTGCGACCTACTTTTTCCTTTTTCACTACAGGTTGAGCACCTAAGCTTTCATCTTTGTGGTTTGTGCCTGTTACCTTAATAACCGCTTCACGTTTAATTTCTTGATGTGGTTGAAGGCGTACATGGAAGAGTGCCTTTGTTGTTTCTTCTTGGATTGTTTCTGTCATCTCTTCGAAAATATCAAAGCTTAAGAAACGGTATTCTACAAGTGGATCACGTTGACCATAAGCTTGAAGGTTGATACCTTGACGCATTTGATCCATGTTATCTAAGTGATCCATCCATTTTTGATCGATGACTTTGAGCATGATAACACGTTCGATTTCACGAAGTTGCTCACCAACTTCCGCTTCTTTTGTTTCATATATACTTACTGCTTTTCCATAAAGAAGATCAATCAAAGTATCTGGTGTGAGATTTTGTTGTTCTTCTTTTGTAAACTCTACTTCTTCAAATGGAATGATAGTAGACAGGTGATCCATCATACTTGCTAAGTTCCAATCTTCTGGATACTCAATACCGTGTGTTGCACTCATTACTGCTTTTGTAACGACATTTTTACACATAGCAAGCACATTATCTCTAAGGTTTTCGTTTTTAAGTACATTGAAACGTTCCCCGTAGATAACTTCTCTTTGTTCATTCATAATTTTATCGTATTCAAGAAGATGTTTACGAATACCGTAGTTATTACTTTCTACTTTTGTTTGTGCTCTTTCAATAGCTTTTGTAAGAATCTTGTGTTCGATTGGTTCATCATCTGGAAGACCAAGTGCATCAAACATCTTCATCGTTGTTTCTGGAATAAATAGGCGCATTAAGTCATCTTCTAATGCTAAGTAGAAGCGAGACTCACCTGGGTCACCTTGACGTCCTGAACGTCCACGTAACTGGTTATCAATACGTCTTGATTCATGACGCTCTGTACCGATAATTTTAAGACCACCTAACTCTTGTACACCTTCTTCAAGTTTGATATCCGTACCACGACCAGCCATATTTGTAGCAATAGTGATTGCACCTTTTTTACCTGCTAATGAGATGATTTCAGCTTCTTTTGCATGATATTTCGCATTAAGTACTTGATGACGAATACCCTCTCTTTTAAGAAGTTTGCTAAGAAGTTCAGATGTATCAATTGTTACTGTACCAACAAGTACTGGCTGTTGTTTTTCATAAGCGATTTTAATATCTTCAATAACAGCTTTGAATTTAGCTTCTTCTGTTTTAAATACCATATCTGCGTGGTCGATACGTTGAATGGGTCTATTTGTAGGAATAACGATAACGTCCATTCCATAAATATCTCTAAATTCGCCTTCTTCTGTTAAAGCTGTACCTGTCATACCAGATTTTTTATTATATTTGTTGAAGTAGTTTTGGAAAGTAATGGTTGCAAGTGTTTGACTTTCTTTTTGTACTTCTACGCCTTCTTTAGCTTCAATTGCTTGGTGAAGACCATCTGAGTAACGACGTCCATCCATAAGACGACCTGTAAATTCGTCAACAATAACGATTTCACCTTTTTCATCTACGATATAGTCTTTTTCAAGATGCATTAAGTTATGTGCTTTAAGTGCGATATTAATATGATGTTGAATTTCCATGTGCTCTGGGTCAGCTAAGTTCTCAACACCAAAGTATTGTTCTGCTTTTTTAACACCATCAGCTGTAAGGGTAACATTTCTTTCTTTCTCATTAACGATGAAGTCCCCCTCTTCTTCTATTTCTTCTCTCATAAGAGAAGCCATAGCACTTTCTTCGCCTAAAAGTTGTCCTTTTTTAAGACGTCTTACGAAAATATCAGCAGCTTTGTAAAGGTGTGTAGATTTTGAACCACTACCAGAGATAATAAGAGGTGTTCTTGCCTCATCAATAAGGACAGAGTCAACCTCATCTATGATGGCATAGTTAAGTGGTCTTTGAACCATTTGCTCAGCATAAAGTACCATGTTATCACGTAAGTAATCAAACCCAAATTCATTGTTTGTACCGTAAGTAATATCACAGTTGTATGCTGCACGTCTTTCGTCGTTTTCCATACCACTTAAGATGCACCCTACAGTAAGTCCTAACCAGTTGTGAAGTTGTCCCATTTCTTCCGCATCACGCTTAGCAAGATAATCATTAACTGTTACAACGTGTACACCTTTGCCTGCAAGTGCGTTTAGGTAAGCTGGAAGCGTTGCTACTAACGTTTTACCTTCACCCGTTCTCATTTCAGCAATACGACCATTGTGAAGAATTACCCCACCAATAAGCTGCACTTTGAAGTGTTTCATATTAAGAACACGCCAGCTCGCCTCACGACATACAGCATAAGCTTCCGGTAAGATGTCATCTAGAGTTTCTCCCTTTGCTAAACGCTCTTTAAATTCCACTGTTTTTGCTTTAAGCTCGTCATCTGTGAGTTTTTGCATCGCTTCATCAAAGCTTTCGACTTTTGCTACGATTGGTTCAATCCTTTTAAGCTCACGTTGAGAGTGAGTACCAAAAATTTTCTCTACAAAGTTCTTCAAAATCTTCACCTTCTTCTTTCTATGTTATATATGTATCAATTTATCGCATACTAAGTTTTATCCGAGTAAACACTATCACTAAGTATATCAAATATTATACACTATTACAACTATCGAACCCATCCAATTATAGGTATCCTAAGGGTGTGTCCTTCTTTAATCTTAACTCCAAAGTTCATTTTTTATTCATAATATTGCTATTGAATTATCATATTCAGCTGTTATATAATTAGTTAGCTAATTAATTGCGAGGAGATTATCATGAAAACCAAAAATACTATTAACAATTTATTGTGGGAAATTATTCGTCTACAATTTGTTAGAAGCCATGAACTCTTTGAAGTGTACGGCCTACACCCAGGCCAACCCCCTCTGCTCATGTGCCTTTATCATGAAAATGGCTTAAGTCAGTCCGTTTTAGCTTCTAGATTATATGTCAAACCATCCACTATAACCGTTATGATTAAAAGGTTAGAGAACTCTGGCATGGTCTATAAGCAAGTGGATGAAAATGATAAACGTATTTGCCGTACATTCTTAAGTGAAAAGGGTTATACTACTTGTAAGGCACTTGAAAAGCTCTATGAACAGAATGAACTTCTCTATAATAACAATTTAAGTATAGAAGAACAAGTCCTTCTTAAAAGGCTTTTAATGCAAGTACGTGATAATTTACATCAATGTGAAGGAGATGATAAAAATGATTAGACTAGCTAAGTATTTAAAGCCCTATTTAGGGAGTGTTATACTCACTTTGTTTTTACTTTTTTTACAAACGATTTCCAATTTATTTCTACCTGCCTTAATGGCTAAAATTGTAGATATAGGTATCCCTACTGGCAATACCTCTTATATTATTTACGTAGGATTATTTATGTTACTGGTCGCCTTACTCGGTAGTGCCTTTATGGTATTTGCTAACCTCAACTCTGCTAAAATAGCTATGGGCTTTAGCCGTGACCTTAGAAAAGACCTTTTCATGAAGGTAGAATCCTTTTCTTTAGGTGAATTCAATACCTTAGGTACTTCTTCATTAATCACAAGAACAACCAACGATATTACTCAAGTTCAACAATTAGTCCTTATGTCCTTACGTATGATGGTGACAGCACCTCTTATGGTAATCGGTGGACTCATTATGGCCTTATCCACTAATCTAGAACTCTCTATTGTACTGGTTATTTCTATTCCAATTCTTATATTAGTTATTGGACTTGTCGCTAAATTTGGTATGCCTCTCTTTAAATCTATGCAAGTCAAATTAGATAAGCTTAACTTAGTACTTCGTGAGAACTTAACAGGGATTCGTGTTGTTCGTGCCTTCAACAAAGTACCTTACGAACAAAAACGTTTTGATGGTGCCAATGCAGACTTAACCTCTACTGCTGTACGTGTTAATAAGATTATGGCAGTCTTAATGCCAAGTATGATGATTATTATGAACCTTACTTCTGTAGCTATTATCTGGTTTGGTGCAATACGTATTGAAGCTGGTGGTCTTGAAGTCGGTAGCCTTATTGCCTTTATTCAATATGTTATGCAAATTATGATGGCTCTTGTTATGGTTACCATGATGTTTGTTATGATTCCAAGAGCTGCAGCATCTGCTGAGCGTATTAATGAAGTTTTAGATACACCTCTTGAAATAAAAGATTTAGTAAAAGAAACAGTTGCACCTTCTCTTTGTGGCCAAGTAGCCTTTAACGATGTGACTTTCTACTATCCAAACAGTGAGGAGCCTGCTCTAAACCATATTTCATTCGAGACAAAACCTGGTAAGATAACTGCTATTATTGGCGGTACGGGTTCTGGCAAATCTACACTTGTTAACCTTATCCCAAGATTCTATGAAGTATCTACGGGTGAGCTTCTTGTAGATGGTGTTGATGTTAAGTCTATGACTCAAGCAGAACTTAGAAGTAAGATTGGGCTTATTCCTCAAAAAGCACTTCTCTTTAGTGGGACTATCAGAGATAACTTAAAATATGGTAAAGAAGATGCTACAGATGAAGAAATCTGGGAAGCACTAAAAACTGCACAAGCCTATGACTTTGTTTCTAATATGGATGACGGACTAGATAGTTATATTGCTCAAGGTGGTACAAACGTATCTGGTGGGCAAAAACAACGTCTTTGTATCGCTCGCGCACTTATTCGCAAACCTGAAGTGTATATCTTTGATGATAGTTTTTCTGCTCTTGATTTTAAAACAGATTCTAATCTTAGAAAAGCACTTAAGTCCGAAATTACTGAATCTGCAATGATTCTTGTTGCACAACGTATTAGTACGATTATGGATGCAGATGAAATACTTGTATTATATGACGGAAACGTAGTAGGTCAAGGTACACACCGTGAACTCCTCGACAATTGTGAAGTCTATAAAGAAATCGCCTTATCTCAACTTTCAAAGGAGGAGATCGAAAATGGAAAATAAACATAAACGTCCGGGCGCACCTGGTGGAGCTCCTGGCGGACCAATGGGGCATGGTATGGTTATGGCCGGCGCGCGTGCAAAAGACTTTAAAGGATCTTTTAGACGTCTGCTGAGCTACCTTAAACCTGCACGTATTAAACTTATTGTTATTTTTATATTAGCAGCTTTAAGTACTCTTTTTGCCGTAGTTAGTCCTAAAATACTAGGGTCTGCTACGAATACCATTGCTGCTGGTGTAGATAGCATGACTAAAGGTACTGGTAGCATTGACTTTACTGCACTTTTACAAATTCTATTTGTACTTGCTGGTTTTTATCTCCTTAGTGCCTTCTTTAACTATCTTCAACAATATTTAATGGCTGATGTGGCACAAAACACTGTGTTTGTCCTACGTACTGACGTCAATAAAAAGTTATCTCGTCTTCCTCTAAAATATTTTGACTCTCACTCTAATGGTGACTTATTAAGTACTGTTACCAATGACGTAGATAATATTAGTAATACCCTTCAACAAAGTATTACTCAGTTGATTACTTCTGTTGTAACACTTATAGGTGTAACTGCAATGATGCTTAGTATCAGTTGGGTGCTAACACTCATTATCCTTGTTACCCTTCCTCTAGGTATTTTTGTTATTCGCCCTATTATTGGTCGCTCACAAAAACACTTCTCAGCTCAACAAAATACTTTAGGGTCTTTAAATGGACATATTGAAGAAATGTATACAGGACACTTAGTTGTTAAGGCCTTTAGCCATGAAAAAGAATCTATTGAACACTTTAACGCGATTAATGATTCCCTTTATGAATCTGGTTGGAAAGCTCAGTTTGTATCTGGTCTTGTTATGCCACTTATGGGACTTGTCAATAATATTGGTTATGTGGTAGTTGCCGTAGTCGGTGGTCTTCAAGTTGTAAGTGGTCAGCTTCTCATTGGAGATATTCAAGCCTTTATCCAATACTCTAGACAGTTTACACAACCTATTAATCAGCTTGCTAATATTGCTAATATCCTTCAATCTACTATTGCTTCTGCTGAAAGAGTATTTATAATTTTAGATGAGGAAGAGGCCGTTTCTGATACCACTCAACCCGTTTCATTAAACCAACCAAAAGGTCAAGTGACCTTTGACCATGTAGCCTTTGGCTATACACCTGAACACTTACTCATGAAAGACTTAAATATTACCGTGCAACCTGGTCAAACTATTGCCATAGTTGGACCTACTGGAGCTGGTAAAACAACACTGATTAACCTACTTATGCGATTCTATGAGCTCAACAGTGGAGAAATTCGTGTAGATGGTGTCAATATCACTGACCTAACAAGAAATGATTTACGTCACCTATTTGGTATGGTACTTCAAGATACTTGGCTCTTTAAAGGTTCAATTCGCGATAACATTGCCTATAGTAAAGAGAATGCTCCTTTTGAAGAAGTTGTAGCTGCTGCTAAGGCTGCTCATGCTGACCACTTTATACGTACCTTACCTCAAGGGTATGATACTATTTTAAACGAAGAAGCTTCTAACATTTCTCAAGGTCAAAAGCAACTTCTTACGATAGCTCGTGCTATCTTAGCAAATCCTGCTATTCTTATTCTAGATGAAGCTACAAGTAGTGTTGATACACGTACAGAGCACTACATTCAAAATGCTATGACACGTCTAATGGAAGGCCGTACAAACTTTGTTATTGCCCACCGCCTCTCTACTATTAAAGATGCAGATATCATCTTAGTTATGCAATCAGGAAATGTAGTGGAACAAGGTACACATCACGAGCTACTTGCTCAAGGTGGCATCTATGCAGACCTCTACAATAGCCAATTTGACCAATCTGCTTAAGAAGTATTTAGACTTATAAAATCAGTAAAATTCTACTCAAACAAAAGGTCTATGAAAACTAGTTGAAAATTCCTAGTTTTTCATAGACCTTTTATTTGTATCAACTTATAAATAACAAGTGTACTACGATTTCTTATTGGGTTAAAATTTCATATCCTGTCTCAGTAACAAGAATCATACTTTCCCACTGTGCTGATAACTTACCATCTGCTGTATAGATGGTCCATCCATTTTTTCTATCTTCTTTCACTCTAGCTGTTCCCATATTCACCATAGGTTCAATGGTAAAAATCATACCTGGCACTAAGAGCATCCCTGTTCCTGCTTTACTTACATGGCTTACATAAGGGTCCTCGTGGAAAGCAAGCCCTACACCATGCCCTCCAATTTCTCTTACCACACTGTAACCATTAGCCTTAGCATGATCATTAATTGCTGCACCTATATCTCCAAGCAATCCCCATGGCTTAACTTGTTCGATGCCCTTTTCCATACATTCTTTAGCCACCTCTACAAGTTTCTTTGCCTCTTCGCTCACTTCTCCTATTTGGAACATACGTGAAGCATCTGAAAAATAGCCATGGTAGATGGTAGAGACATCTACATTGACAATATCGCCTGATTTAAGCACTCTATCCTTGTCTGGAATACCGTGGCATACTTCATGATTGACAGACACACAAACGCTCTTAGGAAATCCTTGGTAGTTCAGAGGTGCTGGTGTAGCACCTTGCCCTTTAGTAAATAAGTACACCAATTCATCAATTTCTAGTGTCGTCATGCCTTCTCTTATATTTGCTGCTATATAGTCTAAAATAGCTGTATTAATCTTTGCACTCTTCTTGATGGCTTCTATTTGCTTTTCGTTTTTAATAATATTTTTAGGTGGTACGATATAACCTTGTTTTCTAAAACTATCTAACTTTTCATCTAAAGGTGTACGCCCACTGTTAGTTTTTGTTCTCATCTTATCATTCCTTATCTCTATTTATTCACCTTTTGGTGTCATCACATCTATTTTCTTATCCTGACTCAATAGCCAAACACCTGTTATAAGTGGCAATATACTCAAAAAGTGAACCAACGGGCTAGTAAAATGGAAAACTCTTTGCTACTGCCACAAAGAATTTCTTCTGAAACTATTTTACTTTCGTCGCTCCTCGGTTGCATTTTTCTTGTTATTTTTATTATAGACTAAAATTCTCCATAAGAAGGTAACTTAATAAAATATTTACAACTATATTTTCTATTATTAATTCACATCCTAAAGATAGCTTGATTTGTTATTTATTGATATAATACATGGTATTGTTTATATTACTTACGAGGTGCACTTATGAAAAAACTAACGCTTTACTTCACGTCCGATGTTCATGGATATGTTTATCCCACAGATTATAGAGACCAAGATAAGAAACCACAAGGCTTCTTATGTATGATGGAACAATTTAAAAAAGATGGTAATACCCTTATTGTAGATGGTGGTGATACTATTCAAGGTTCTCCATTTACAACTTTCTTAAGCCGCGGGGCTTTGCCTAAAAATCCTCTTGCAGAGGTTATGAATCGTGCTGGCTATGACTATATCACTTTAGGCAATCATGATTTCAACTATGGCTATGAGTATTTAAAAAGTTATTTAAATTATTTGGATGCAAAATGTTTATGCACTAATGTGGAAGATACACTGAACCAGCTTCCTATCCAAAAAGATGCGATTCATACTTTAGAAAATGGCCTAAAAGTTGGTCTAATCGGCATCAGCACAGAATTTATTCCTGTATGGGAAAAGAAAGAAAACTTAACTCACTTTATCGTATCTTCAACCCTTGAAAGTATTCGTCCAAGCTTTGAAGCCCTACAATGTGAAGTGGATTTAATGGTTGGGATTTATCATGGCGGTCTAGAATATGACCTAGAAACAGACAAAAAACTTAGTGATAGTATGGAAAACTTAGCTTATGCTATTTGTGAGGCTTTTGATTTCGATGTCCTTCTTACAGGTCACCAACATATTCCTCTAGCCAATAAAGAGATTTGCGGTACACACCTTGTTCAAACGCCACAATATGGTACCCAATTTGCTCAAGTAGAAATTCGTGTTGAGGATTCTGGCGAAGTTGCTATTCAATCTGAGCTTATACCTACTGAACTTCAGTACAATGAAAAACTTTATAACGAGCTTATGCCTATCGAATCCTCGCTTCAAACTTGGTTAGATGAACCTGTTGGTTTCTTAGACATGCCACTTATACCAACTGACCATTTAGATATGGCTCTTCATGGTAGCCCTTTAGCTAACTTTATTAACCAAGTGCAACTTGAACGTAGTGGCGCGGATATCGCTTGTACTTCCTTTGCCAATAGTGTCAAAGGCTTTAACCAAGAAGTAACAGTCCGAGATATTGTTTCCACCTATATCTTCCCTAATACACTTTCTGTATTAGAAGTCACAGGTAGCATTTTAAAGGAAGCTTTAGAAAACACCGCCAGTTACTTCCATCTTGAAGAAGATACACTTTCTATCTCAGATAAATTCCTTAAACCTAAAGTATCTCATTATAACTATGACTATTTTGCACCACTACACTACACTCTTGACTTAACTAAGCCAGTAGGTGAACGTGTAGTAGCTATGACACTTCATGGCAAAGAAGTTGCTTTAGAAGATACTCTAACACTTGCTATGAACAACTATCGCTATAGTGGTGTAGGTGGCTACAATATGTACCCACGCTGTAAAGTGGTTCAAGAAATTTTAGTTGAAATGCCTGAAATCATCATTGATTACTTTATGCAACATAAACATGTCACTGTAGATCCAACCACTTATATTACTATTCAAAAATAGACTTTATTCAGTTCCCGACTATAGAAGGGACGCTTATACTCTTAAATAGTCAAAAGGCTCTGAAACTAGTTTGAAACTAGCTTCAGAGCCTTTTTCTAATCTTCTAATCTACTACCTTTTTTAGCCACTTCTTCAGTTTGAATCTCTGGCTTAATCCATTTTAAATGATAAATACCATTTTCAATGAATTCATCTTCATAGAATTCTTCTAATTCTATTTGTCTTTGTCTAAGTTCTACACTTGTCATATCAGGATTTTCATCGCCTAATTCATTCAGTGCTTGTCTACGTGACATACGTACTACAAGTTCTTCCCAGAACACTTTGTCTTCATAGGCATCAATGTAGTCATTGACTTCACTATTCTCATAAGCTCTTGTTGGCATATACTCATTGAATTCCTCATCGAACTCAACAAATTCCTCACACCCAAATTCTTTTGCCATAGCAAAAATCTTTTGTTCCATTTCTGAATGTGGTGCAATACGCTCATCTACTTCGCGCATTCCATTAATTAATAAGTTTCCAGCATAGACTAAATCAAATAATGCTTTAAATTCTTCCTTCGTGCATTTAAGTTCCATTTTGCCACATCCTTCTAGTTTATTCAAATAAGGCTAAGATTTAATAAAGGAGCTGCTCTAAGCAGCTCCCCCTTTTAACTATTCTTCGATTAAAGATAAAGCTACATCCATCATTTGAGTGAACTTCGTTTGACGTTCCTCAGCAGTTGTCGCTTCTCCTGTAAATGGACAGTCAGAAATTGTACATAGTGTAAGCGCTTTTTTACCTGCACGTGCAGCATTTAAGTAAAGTGCTGTTGCTTCCATTTCTACTGCTAATACACCCATTTTTTGCCACTCTTTGAGACTTAAGCTGTCATCATAGAATGTATCACTTGATAATAAGTTACCAACTTTATAGGTATAGCCTAAACGTTCTGCTTCTTGTGCAGCTTTTTGTACAAGGTCGAAAGATGCAATTGCAGAGAAACGACCTGGTAATCTATATTGATCTTCATAATTTGAATTTGTACATGCGCCCATACCAATTACGATATCACCAATGTGAAGACTTTCATCAATAGCACCAGCTGATCCAATACGAATGATATTTTCTACTCCATAGAAGTTGAAAAGTTCATAAGTATAGATACCGATTGAAGGAATACCCATACCATGTCCTTGAACAGATACACGTTTTCCTTTATAAGTTCCTGTATATCCATACATACCTCTTACAGAGTTGTATTGTACAACATCCTCTAAGTAAGTATCTGCTAAAAATTTTGCACGTAATGGGTCGCCAGGCATTAATACTGTTTTAGCAATATCACCTAGTTTTGCGCCGTTATGTGGAGTTGGTGTATGATTCATAATAATCCTCCTGAATAAATTTTTTCATCTACCTTTTCAATGTATCATGTCACGGATTCAGTTTTCAAGGTAGAGAAAAGCTTATGTAATATTTTACCTTCTTACGCTAGTTTTATCAAGCATCTATACCTATTTATTCCATTTAAAAACTAAAATACATGTATTTAGTCTATATTTCTTAATATGTTGTTAACCTATAGGCTCCTTTACCATAAAAAAGTTGACTATAGCCTCTAGTGCTATAGTCAACTTTTTCTTATATCTTATTTAACCTACTATAGGTTCTATTAAACCATAAGTCCCATTTTTACGTTTATAAACTACATTTACTTCTTCACTCTGTGCATCTCTATATACAAAGAATGTGTGTCCTACTAGCTCCATTTGCATAATAGCCTCTTCTACATCCATCGGTTTAATAGCAAATTGTTTTTTTCTATCAATTTTAAGGAGTTCATCGTCGTCATAATCCACACCCATGAAGTCCTCAGCAAAGCTTACTGGATTTCCTCTATGACGTCGTCTTAGTTTATTTTTAAAGCGTACAATTTGTCGTTCGATAATGGCAACAGCATCATCAATAATTGCATACATATCTTTGCCATCAATTTCTCCTCTTAAGATCTGTCCATTGAAAGGAATCGTAATCTCAATAATGTGTCGTTGTTTTTCTACACTAAGCATTACTTGGACGGGAGTTTGGTCATTGAAGTATTTATCTAGTTTATGAAGCTTATCTATCACTGCATTTTCAAGACCTTTTGTTACCTCAATATTTTTACCTAAAATGTTGTATTTCATATGTATCTCTCCTTTCAATCCACTACCTGTTGTCTTGGTAAGTTTATAATATATATATTCTACGTTGTTAACTGAATTCCTTCTTTTATATAAAAATTATTTTATTTTTTTATAAACTTTTATACATATTTTTTTTTAAAATAATATCCTAATTTTTTCTATAAGATATCCCCTCTTATCTCCTTCATGTATATACTATTAGTAAACGTCATAGTATAATGTTTTTATATGACTATCTATAAGGAGGACACTTTTATGAAAAAACCGATTTTTACTGGTTCTGGTGTTGCGATTGTTACCCCGTTTAACGAACAGGGTGTTGATTATGATAAATTAGGCGAACTCATTGAATGGCACATTGCAGAGGGCACCGATGCGATTATTATTTGTGGGACAACAGGTGAAGCGCCTACTATGCCTATTGAAGAGCACTACGGAGCCATTCGCTATACTGTAGAAAAGGTTGCTAAGCGTATTCCTGTTATTGCTGGAACAGGTAGCAACGATACACGTCACGCTATTACTACAAGTCAATATGCAGAATCTGTAGGTGTAGATGCCTTGCTTTGCGTCGTACCTTACTACAACAAGACTTCTCAAAAAGGTCTTTACGAGCATTTTAGCGCCATTGCAAAAAGTGTTTCTACCCCTATCATCCTTTACAATGTACCTTCTCGTACAGTGCTAGACATGACTCCAGAAACAACTGCTAAGCTTGCACAAATCGAAAATATTGTTGCTATCAAAGAATGTAACTTCACCCATGTGGGTGAGCTCATGAATCTTTGTCCTAGTGACTTTAGTATTTATTCCGGAGAAGATGGTCTTGTCCTTCCATACCTCTGTTTAGGTGGAAAAGGGGTAATCTCTGTTATGGCAAACATTATTCCTCGTGATACCCATACCCTTTGCCAATCGTTCTTTGATGGGGACCTTGAGACAGCGAGAAAACTTCAACTACAAGTACTTCCACTGGTCAAAGCACTCTTTTGCGAACCAAGTCCTGTACCTGTAAAAAAAGCTATGAATGCTATGGGATTCAATGTAGGATCCTGCCGTTTACCGCTTATTGCTATGGAACCTCAAAATGAAATTTTTTTAAAAGAAACACTCCTAGAATACGGCCTATTAAAATAAAAAAGACTTCAAGGTTTACTAAGCCTTGAAGTCTTTTTTATTTGCCTTTTGCATATAACCCCCAAATTTATAGCCTAGGTAAATGGCATTGACTATCTTTTTATATCCTGTACTCTATTGGCATATTTACAAATTTTTCAAGTTCTTAAGAGAAAAGTCTAATATAGGTGCTGAATGGGTCAACGCACCGCAAGATACATAATCTACCCCTACTTCGGCAATGGCCCTTAATCTTTCTTTAGATACATTCCCTGAGCACTCTGTCTTAGCTCTACCTGCTACACGCTCTACAGCTTCCTTCATCATATCTATTGACATATTATCTAGCATAATAATGTCTGCCTTTGCCTCTAATGCTTCTTCTAGCATTTGAAGGTCTTCTACTTCAACCTCTATCTTCCTAACAAAAGGTGCATATTCTAATGCCATGTTTATAGCTTCTTTCACACCACCAGCTGCATTGATATGATTATCTTTAATCAAAATACCATCTGATAAATTAAAACGATGGTTGTATCCACCACCTACCTTAACTGCATACTTTTCAAAGACGCGTATACCAGGTGTTGTCTTACGTGTATCTAATAGCTTAGTCTTAGAACCTTCTAATTCTTGCACCATGTCACGTGTCAAAGTGGCTATTCCACTCATACGTTGTAGGTAATTAAGCGCTGTACGCTCTCCTGAAAGGACCACTCTAGCGTCTCCCTCAAGTATCCCAATAAGGTCTCCTTTTTGGAGGCTATCCCCATCTTGATATTGCGTTGTAAACGTAATATCTCCAAGCAATTCAAAAGTACGTTTAAAAACATCAATTCCTGCTAATATCCCCTCTTGTTTACAAATAAGTTCTACACTACAAGGTGTAGACTTCCTGATAATCGCATTAGTTGTAACATCTTCACTCGTAATATCTTCTTGTAATGCTAAAAGTATTTTTTCATCCACATTGATGGTTGTTGTGACACCATTGATCATAGAATTTCTCATCCTTTCGTTTAATCTCATCTAAGATTAATTGTTTATAGGTTGCTTCTAAATCTTCACTAGCATATTCCCATTCATAAGCTATTGGAACGAATGATTCAATACTCACTTCATTCATATCCCCTACCTTAATAATATTTTCGGCTGCACGTCTTGCAAAAATCAAGCTTTCTAAAAGCGAATTACTTGCTAATCTATTTTTACCATGTACCCCATTACAGCTTGTTTCCCCTACTGCATAGAGATTAGGCATAGAAGTTTGACCGTACATATCCACTTTGACTCCGCCCATAAAGTAATGCTGGGCTGGTGTAACAGGGATAGGCTCATACACTAAGTCATACCCTTCTTCTAAACATCTTTCGTAAATGTTTGGGAATCGCCTTTTGATCTTCTCTTGCCCTAAATGCTTTAAAGATAGCCACACATAGGGCATCTTATCTTTTACCATCTGGTCATAGATAGCAACACTGACCACATCTCTTGGTAACAGCTCATCTACAAACCGTTTTTTATTCTTATTTAACAAGATAGCACCTTCGCCTCTTACAGCTTCTGAAATGAGGAAGCGCCTGCCTTCTTTCTTACTATATAAGGTAGTTGGATGGATTTGTATGTAATGAATATCTTGTAGCGCTACTTGATGCTTAATAGCAATGGCTAAACTATCCCCTGTAAGATGCTTATAGTTTGTGGAGCTTTCAAATAGCCCACCTATTCCACCTGTTGCTAGAATAACTTTCTGGCTATAGACTGGCTTCACTTCACCTTCATGCTCAACAATTAGACCTACACATTGATTGTTATCAGTCAAAATGTCCCTCATGGTGGCAAACTCTACAAGTTCTATATGCTGACACTTCTGTACTTGGGCTAAGAGCTTAGAAGTAATCTCCTGACCTGTAATATCCTTATGATGTAGGATACGATTGGTGCCATGTGCACCCTCTCTTGTATAGAGTAACTCCCCTTCACACGTATCAAATGCTATACCATACTCTATCAGCTTTTGAATAGTCCAAGTAGACTCACGAATCATAATCTCTACAGCCTCTTCATTGTTTTCATAGTGCCCCGCTTTTAACGTATCTTCAAAGTAACTTTCATAATCCTCTTCACCCTTCAGAGTAGAAATTCCTCCCTGTGCCAGATAGGAGTTACTTGCTTGTAGAGTATCCTTCGTAAGCATTAAAACCTTATACTCACTAGGTAAATGGAGTGCTGCAAATAGCCCTGCCACACCCGTTCCCACTATAATGATATCATATGCTGCTTTCATATTATCCCTTCTTTTTACTTTATAATTTATTAATCAGCTAAACGATGCATTTCTAAAAGTGCATGCTCCGCCTTTTTCATAATTGCTTCATCTAAAGTGATTTCATACTGCTCATCTTTTAATGCGTTATAAAGTGTCTCAAGCGTCACACATTTCATACTACCACATGCACGCATATCCCCTACAAAGTGGAAGACCTTATCAGGATTATTCTTTTGAAGGGCATACTCTATACCAATCTCTGTACATACAATAAACTGCTGACTTGTACTCTTTGTCGCATACTCAATAATCCCACTTGTACTCCCTACATAGTCTCCTAAAGCAACTACATCTGGAGTACACTCTGGATGTATTAATATTTCTGCTTCTGGGTACTGCGCTTTAGCTTCAAGTACTAATGCTTTATTCATGCTTTTATGTATTGGACAAAATCCTTTGTTGAAGATAAAAGTCTTTTCAGGTACATACTGTTCCACATACTGCCCTAGATTTTCATCAGGAATGAAATAAATATGAGAAGCTTCTATATTACGCACTATTTTCAAAGCATTAGAAGAGGTTACACATACATCTGATAATGCCTTAATCTCCGCCGTAGAGTTAATGTAGCAAACAACCGCTACATCTTCATGTTGCTTACGCACTTCTTTGATCTGCTCTAATGTAACCATATGAGCCATCGGGCAATCTGCCTCTTTATCTGGCATTAATACTTTTTTATGTGGGCTCAATATCTTTGCACTTTCACCCATGAAGCGTACACCACAAAATACAATGAGTTGTTGTTTTGCTTCCTTAGCAATCTTAGAAAGATAGTATGAATCTCCTATATAATCTGCTGCCTCTTGTATTGCACCATCTGTATAGTAATGGGCTAAAATGATAGCATCTTTCTCTTGTTTTAAGGTTTGAATAGCCTGGATAAGTTGTGTTTTTTCCATAATACACCTCTCTTTTATGTCATATAGGTGTTAATATAACACTATTTGAATGTTTTTACAATACATGTGTCTTGTCACATGTATTGTTTTTTTATACTTTTATATTTTTCTATTCCAACTCACTAAAACAGCTATAGCTTCAACTACTTTATTCACTGCACAAAAAAGAGGTCATTTTACTTTAAAAAGTAAAACAACCTCTTTTTTGATTTCATTTTAAGCTTTACATTAATACTCACGATCCAAAAGCTTATGGGTAACTTCAAGCAAAATAGCTTTATGCTCATTTTCCGGGAGCTTTTGGATCTGCTTATAAGCTTTTGTAGTATATTGCTGAGCTAATTTTCTTGCTTTATCAATGCCTTTGTGCTCATGCACCAAATCTATAATTTGTTCTAAATCTTTTTCATTATAAGGATGGTTCTGAAGAAGTTCTATTAAATCCTTAGGCTGTTTTTCTAAGGCATAAATAAGTGGTAAGTTAAAGACCCCTTCTTGAATATCTTTCGCATGGTCCTTACCTACAGAGTGCTCACTTCCTGTGTAATCTAGGATATCATCAATAATTTGAAAGGCCATTCCAATATGATGTCCTATACGCCAGAAGGTCTTTGAAAGCTTATCACTACAACCACTCTCTGCTGCACCAATGTATAAACTTAAAGAGAAAAGCTCTGCTGTCTTTCCTGCAATACGTCTTAAATAATTTTTCACTGAAACCTCTGTATTAAATCTTGAGTTAAGCTGTTCGACTTCCCCAAGACAAATACGTGACATAGATAAACTATCCATTTGAATACTTTGAAGTGATGCTGTACTTGCTAAAATTTTAAAGCAAATACAGAATAAGTAATCGCCAATATAAACTGCGTACTCTTTACCATATTTAGCTTGAATGGTTGGTACCCCTCTTCTAAGTGCTGCATCATCGATTACATCATCATGTACGAGTGTCGCCATATGAAATAGCTCTACTACCGATGCAAGGGCACGTACCTTTTCTGCTTCATACTCTCCAAACTGTGCTGCAAGAATTGTAAAGGCAGGCCTAATCATCTTGCCATTTGCATGAATAAGATGTTTGATAGATTGTTCAATCACCTTATCTTTGCATTTTGCATTCTCATCCATTAATTGTATAATCTCTAGTAATTCATTTTTGATATGATGATATTGATTCCAAATGATATGCATGCCTTCACCTCTTCCTTAGTTTACTTGTAAATATGTTTATTCTTACCTAGCCACCAATTGCCTGCTAGTTTATTAATCCATGGCATGACATAGTGGTCAAGACCAAATGCACGTCCACATCCGTTCATAAGTGCAATCGCACCGAAAAAGAACCATAAGATCTCCCATCCAGCCATTGCTGATAATACGAAGTTAACTGTCATAAATGCTGATGCTGCTGATGCTAACCAAGTGAATAATCCAGCAATTAATGCAAGTCCAATACAAATTTCAGTAAGCACTACAATTGTTTGGAAAAATACTGCCATTTCTGGAGTAGGAATCATAATCTTCATCATCGCTTCATAAAAACCTGGCATCTTATCAAGAATAGGTTCTGCAAATGTAGTCGCTGCGTCCCCTGTTTGAGATGCTGATGATACTGCATCATATAACCAATTAAATGGCATTTTTACATTGCCTGCTTTAATCCAACTGTCTGAACCAATTTGTACAACTAAATCGCCTGTATTTTGAAGTGTTTCCCACATAAAATCCCATGTGCCTTCACCCATTAACTTTTTCAGACCTTCAACTAACCATAGGCAACCAATATATAATCTAAGAGGTACTGTCCATAGGCGATTTCCTACAGAAGAAATATGACCTCTCATAATATTTCTATTTTGCTTCATATCGAAAAATTCATGTTGTAAATAGTGATATACAGAATAAATATTTAATACACCAAATAAGTAGTAAAGGTTAACAATATGTTTCATAACCATAGCAAAGAAACCTGAAAGCTTAAGACCTGAAAGGTTTGCTACACCATAACGTCCACCAATAGAAACCATGAATCCATGGTATTTACCTTTGAAAGCAACTTTTTCTTTGTTTTCAATAGAGGCAATAATATTTTTTGCTGCCGTCATAGCTGTTTGTTCTGCTGCTTCTACAATTTGAGGATTTGTACAATTTCCATCTTCCTCATTATAAGCACAGTCACCAATTACATAAACGTTCTCGTGACCTTCTGCTTGCATATATTCATTTGCTTTAAGACGGTTTGCACGTGTTTTAGCTACTTCTACATCAGAAGCACTTGTTGCACATTGAATACCACATGTCCAAATAAGTGTACGTGTTGCAATTGTTCTGCCATCTTTAAGTGTAATGCTATCTTCCTTAACTTCTGTAATTGGAGCATTTTTAAGGACTTCAATTTTATGCTTAACCATATATTTTTCAGCTTTTGCTGCTTGTTTTTGATCAAGCATGTTAAGAATACTACCTGCTGCTTCTACAACATATACTTGAACTTCTTCTACATCTACATGGTATTTTGCAGCTAATGTGTCTTTCCATTCAAGAAGCTCTCCAGCCATCTCGATTCCAGTAAATCCAGCTCCTGCTACGATGAAACTAAGCATTTCACGTCTTACTTTTTCATCTCTTTCAATAGAAGCTTTTCTAAATTGGTACTCAATATGTTCACGAATAGTAAGCGCATCGTCTAATGACCAAAGGCTAAATCCATGTTCCTTAACACCTGGTACCCCAAAGTATGCTGGTTCACTTCCTAGACCAACCATTAAGTATGAATAGTCATAAGATCCGTTTGTTGTTTTAATAACTTGTTTTTCTAAATCTACATTTTCTATGCAGTCTACAACTACATTTACTTTTGTACGGTGAAAAATCTTATGTAAATCTAATTTAACAGATTCTTCCGGCACACGACCTCCTGCTACTTCATGAAGCTCAGTCATAAGTGTGTGGTAAGGATTTTTGTCGATGAGTGTAATTGTTACTTCATCATTTTTTTTGTACTTTTTAGCTAACTTTTTGGCTGCATGTACACCTGCATAACCTGCACCCAAAATTACAATATTTATTGCTGCCATGAGTCTTCTCCTTCTAGCACTTAACATAATTTGATTCCATTTATTTGTACAGTTTACACAACATTCCTTTTCTTGTCTAGTTTTAAAATTATCAGCTTAACTCCACTATTAAGGGCTATTCCCTTTATATTATAGGTCTTGTATGCCCTGAATCTAGCTTATATCATAGCTTATGTTATTTTTTTATAACCTTTAAAAGTCGTTAACTTTTTAACTTCATTCATAATTTATTTGTTTTTACTTAATGATTTGTTCATATCTTTTCACTACAATAGGGTTTGCTTTTAACTTAAAAATTATTTAAATTTATAGGAGAATTAATCATGAAAAATAAAAAACTTTTAGCATTAATCTGTGCATCAATCATTGCAATTGGTTCACTTACAGCGTGTTCTTCAAAAGAAGAGCCAGCTACAACTCCAGCTGTTGAAACTCCAGCTGAAGAAGCTGCTACAGAAGAAGGGGCTACAGAAGAAGCTACTGCTTTAAAAGATGGTTCATACAAAGCAGAATACACTGAAGCTGATGAACGTGGCTGGAAAGCTTTCGTTGAAGTAACAGTTGAAGATGGTCAAATGACTGCTGCTACTTTTGATTATGCAAACGCTGAAGGTGCTTTAAAAACAGCAGATGCTGAATACAACACAAAAATGAAAGATATTGCTGGTACAAGCCCAGCTGAGTTTGCTCCAGCATTAGCTGAAGCTTTAGTTGCTTCTCAAGACCCAACTAAAGTAGATGTTGTAACAGGTGCTACAAGCTCAACAACAGATTTCACAACATTAGCTACAGCACTTATGGCTAACATTCAAGAAGGTAACACAGAAGTTCTTCTTGTTGAAGCACCAGCTGCAGAATAATTATCGTTTTACGAGGGGATGTTTGACTTTGTCAAACATCCTTTTTTATGTTCATACCTCTAGGATTCATTATCCCTACTTTCCTATTCAAGAATATGGTATAGTATGTTCAATGCATAAACCTTATATGTCACAAAGGAGATCCTTATATGAATAAATTTTTCAAACTATTTCTGTCTATTTTTTTACTTTTATCTTTTACCGGCTGTAGCACCCCCTCTAATGCATCTTCCAATGAACCTCTAAAACGTACAGAATTACTTATGGGTACAACGGTAAGCATTACACTTTTTGATCACCAAACTGAAGAGACCCTTGACGCTGCCTTCAATTTAGTCAAGGATCTAGAAAATGAACTAAGTTTAAATAAATCAAGTACCTTACTTACTCAGCTTAATGCTTCAAGTGGTACCTCACCTTATAAAGTAAATAGCACCCTCTTTGATATTGTTGAAAAGGGGCTTTATTACAGTCAACTTACAAATGGGTCTTTCGACTTATCTGTTGGGCCACTCGTGAAATTATGGAGCATTGGACTTCCAGAAGCACGCGTTCCTAGTCAAACTGAAATTGATGCAACACTTCCTCTCATTGGATACCAGAACATCACTTTAAACAAAGAAGATTCTAGTATTTACCTACACAAACCTTCTATGCAATTGGATCTTGGTGGTATTGCCAAAGGCTACACCGCAGATGCCATTGCCACTTTATTATCTTCTAAAGGAGTAGGGCATGCCTTAATTGACCTAGGTGGAAATATTTACACATTAGGTGCTAAGATAGATGGTTCTTTATGGAAAGTTGGTATTCAAGATCCTTTTGAATCACGCAATAATATTGTAGGATATGTCTCTGTAGCCAACCAATCTGTGGTGACTTCAGGTATCTATGAACGTTACTTAGAAGCTGATGGAAATAAGTATCATCACATCCTTAATCCACAAACAGGGTATCCATTTGAGAATGATATTGCAGGTATTTCTATTATTAGTGATACTTCTATAGATGGAGATGCACTTTCTACTGCCGTCTTCTCCCAAGGACTAGAAGAAGGTATGGCATTTGTACAAACACTCCCTGGAATTGATGCGATCTTTATCACAAAAGATTCTCAAGTTTATATTACTGAAGGGCTAAAAAATTCCTTTGTCCTAACCAATGAAGCTTTTACATTAGTTGAATAAACTTTATTAAGCAGCAAAAGGTGTATGAAGCTAGATTGACTTCTCTAGTTTCATGCACCTTTTATTTCTAAAACTTATATCTATTAATAATATCGGTATCCCTTATGTATACATCCAACTATTCTTTTATCTTACTTTTTATACTTAGCCGCTACTTTAATGGCTGCTTGGTGCTGTGGGTCAACTACTGCGGCAATATTACCTTCTTGATGTCTTTTACTTCCTATAAAGTGCAAGTCTAGCACACCACTCATTCCATTATTTTTGACTGCATTCAAAGAACTTCCTGCATGTGGCATGCCCGCTAAAGCGGCAGCTAACATACGCCCATTAATATGTACAATCACAGGCCTTCTTTCCCAAGAAAAGCCCCCCCATATATTTTTAATTATTTTGGTATCTTCTAAAGTTAATGCTTCTACATCTGCATGATTGGTTCCAAAGGTACGCTTTACCTTAAATGTTTTACCTGTATACACATCTTCAATCGTTACAATAGCACCTCTTGGCACCACACTTTTAGCATTACTCCAGTTTAATACTTCTATCTTTTGAGCTTCATACACTTTGCTTTGAATCATATTTAGTCGTTCATCTGATAATTGACTTTTATAAATAAAG
Organism: Niameybacter sp.; assembly: GCF_036655075.1. NCBI lineage: Bacteria > Bacillati > Bacillota > Clostridia > Lachnospirales > Lachnospiraceae > Niameybacter > Niameybacter sp. Next base: position 40,230 of record NZ_JAVVQU010000001.1, read on the forward strand.
CCTTCAGTTCCATCTTCTAGTACCACATTGTACCATTTCTCATTTTGGCCCAAAACATTTACTACTTGATTGCTATCTAATGTTTTTAAAAGTGTGCTCTTTGCACTAGGTAACTTCCTTACCTTAACACCACCTACTGTTGTTTCAGTAAGTATTTTACTAATTGAGAGATAATCTTTATTTACAGTTACTGTTTGTCCTTGTGCATTAATCAAATAGGCATCTTTACCTTCTTGTAAATCTACAATTTGGAGCTGTGTACCTTTATTTAATTCAACCGTATATTTTTGCTCTTTATTATACCCTACCCCCCCTGCAGATTGTACTACCCCAATTACATTTGCAAAAGTATTTGTTGTCATCATCGTAACTACTACTGTGCATAATAAGAATTTTATAGTTGTCGTTTTCATAAGTCACCTCTTGCCTTATATTGTTATGTACTTGTTACATTTATTACATAGTTATTAATTAAGTTTATTATACCTAATTATTCATGATTTGGCAACCTTTGGAACGCCCTATAAACTCTATTTAGTATAAGTTACTGTCCTTATTTATTCCTTTTTTGAATGACATTGCCTATAGCCACCGCTAACTGCTTACCAGCTGTTTCACTCCCCTCTAAATCTACATGGACACCATCTCCAACATAAGTTACTTGCCAGTCCATTGTTTCTATTAAGACAATACCTTCTGTTCCTCCCACTATTTCTCTAATAGCTTGTGCCATATACTGTCCAAATGGAATCATGACAAAAATAATAGCCTCTGGATACTTACTTTTCAATTGTACAAGTAATGCCTTATACCCTTCTTTGAAAGCTTTTACAGATTGATTATGTAGGCTATCATTTGTTCCATGATTAATCACAACAATATCAGGATTTTGACTTTCATCACTTATAGCTTCACATATATTATTGATATAGCCACTACATGCAGGAATACCTATAGGACCTGGATTTACAATCCCTGTATAGCCAAAAGCACATCTTATATCCGTATACCCTAGTAGTTTGCTACAAATAGCTGCATAATTCATACTCGCTGCGCCTGTATATGGCTGTCCTCTTCCATCTCTACGTGCTCCAATCCCAGCAGTAATACTGTCACCAATAAAAAGAATACTTTTATCGTGTATTGGTCTAACACCTTTGAGTATCCCCCCTTGGTCGATTTTTACCTCACGTAATGCTACTCCTTCATGCTCTACCCATAAATCATTAGTCTCTGGAATATCCTCTGTGATAACCCTTACATAGTAAGTCTTCTGTGGGTCAAGGTCTTGAGCTATCTGAATTTCTTCTGAAACAACTATAGCGTTTAGTGGTCCATCATTAATCTGATAGGCAATACTTGAAGGTGTGTTCCATAGTTTAAAATGCAGTGTTATTTGGCTTGTACCTTGAACTTTAAAATATAATTGTGCGCCCATATTAATTGTAATCCAATGCTTTATACCCTCTATCTCTTTACAAAACCAACGGCCTACCGTTCCATACGCGTCTAATACTTCTTCATATTGCAACATCTTCATATCCTCTTTTTCTTTAATTTACTACTGGAATTCAACTTAGCTACGTCTACTGAATTTTAAATTAGGAAATATTTTGTTTTGTATTTTCAAATAATTATTGGTTAACCCAATCAATGACTATAGTACTTTGCTTAGGAAAATTTGTGTTCTTTCTTCTTTCGGGTTATCAAACACTTCTTTCGGACATCCTTCTTCTAGAATCTTACCTTCATCCATAAAGACTAAACGGGTACCCACCTCTTTGGCAAATCCCATCTCATGCGTTACAATCATCATGGTCATGCCTTCTTTAGCAAGGTCTTTAATAACTTCTAAGACTTCTTTAACCATTTCAGGGTCTAGGGCTGATGTTGGTTCATCAAATAGCATCACTTCTGGATTCATAGCTAATGCACGTGCTATAGCAATCCTTTGTTTTTGTCCTCCTGAAAGTTTGTTTGGGTATTCATCTGCTTTTTCTCTAAGTCCAACTTTGTCTAAGAGTGTATAAGCAATGTCTTTAGCTTCTTCTATACTCATTTTCTTCACTTGCATAGGTGCTAATGTAATATTTTCTAAAACGGTCATATGCGGGAAGAGATTGAAGTGTTGAAATACCATTCCCACCTTTTGTCTAATCTCATTAATATCTACTTGTTTATCTGTAATATCTACGTTTTCTACTAAGATTTGCCCCTGTGTAGGCTCTTCCATATGATTGATGCAGCGTAAATAGGTAGACTTCCCAGAACCTGATGGACCTATTATAACAACCACTTCACCCTTGTGAATAGAGTCATCAATCCCTTTTAAGACATGTAGTGCTCCAAAACTCTTATGTAATCCTTTTACTTCTATCATGATTTCACCTCTTTTATACATTTCTTAGTTCCAAGGAAAGTTCGCCTAGAATCGTCCTTTATTCATGTTTCTTTCTACAATACGCATAATATAAGTAAACGTACTTGTTAACACAAGATAAGTTGCAGTTGCAATTAAGATTGGCCATATAAAATTACCTGAGTCGGACATCATAATATTCGCTGCACGCATAATGTCACGTCCTCCAATCATCCCAATAACAGCTGTCTCTTTGATTAAAATGATGAACTCACTTACAAGGGCTGGTAACATATGTCTAAAAGCTTGTGGAATAATAATTAACTTCATAGTCTGTGCATAAGAAAGACCAAGAGAACGCCCAGCTTCCATTTGACCTTTATCAATACCCTGTATGCCTGCACGAATAAGTTCTGCCATGTATGCTCCACTGTTAATCCCAAAGGCAATACCACCTCCTACTGCACGTGGCATACTAGACTGTGCCAATACAACGAACCATATAAAGCTGACTTGGGCAATAGCAGGTGTTCCACGTATTAAATCTACATATAACTTTGTAGTACGTTTTAAAATCGAGCCTAACCATTTATAGCGATTTGGAAACTCCGAAACTTGAATCATTGCTACAATCACACCTATGATCAACCCTATAACTGTAGCAATCAAAGTTAAAAGTAATGTTTCTTGTACCCCATTAAGGAGTGTTATATAATACTTTTGTGCTATAAACGTCTCAAAAAAAGCAACTGTTGTATCCCAACTAAACATAAAAATCCTCCCACCATCTAATATTTATACACTCTATCTACTATTTATTATATCTACTATTATAATTGTTTTCTAGTACAATTTTAAATATTTTATATAAGTGTTTAAGTTTTGATTTTCTATCCTAAATGTCATTCATCAAGCTCTTTAAACATTTGACGTCATTCGTGTTTTAACCTAAAAGAATCACCTACGGGAACTTCACCCCATAGGTGATTCTTTTATTATCTTTAATAGTTACTCTGTTACACCAAAGTATTGGGTATAAAGTGCATCATATGTGCCATCTTCTTGAATTTCTTGTAACACTTCATTAATTGTTGCAAGTAACTCTGCATTGCCTTTTTTAACTGCAATCGCATACACTTCTTCAATGAAAGGTGCTTCAACAACTTTAACCCCCTCATAGTTTGCTAAAATTCTTTTAGCAGGCTCGGCGTCTAGTACAACTGCATCTATTTTACCGATAGAAAGGTCAGCAACTGCCATGGCACCTTTATCAAATTGAACAACCTCAATAGTTGCTCCTGCATCTGATTCATAACCACTTACAAATAAGTCCCCTGTTGTACCTAGTTGTACCCCTACTTTTTTACCTTCCAAATCTTCTGCTGTTGCAATGGTATCATTATCTTCTTTTACGATAATAACTTGTTTAGACTCAAAATAAGGAATAGAAAAATCAACTTGTTTGGCCCGTTCTTCTGTAGCAGTCATCCCTGCTGCGATAAAGTCAATTTTCCCACTTGATGTGGCTCCTAATAATTGACCAAATTCCATATCTTCTATTTTAAGTTCTTTTCCTAACTTTTGTGCAATAAGCTTACTAATTTCCACATCAAATCCTACAATCTCATCACCTTGAATATCTTCAAATGGAGGGAATGTTGGATTGGTTCCCATAACAATCACATTACTCTCTTGCTTTCCACATCCTACTAATACACCCAAACTTAATACGCCTGCTAAAATTAAACTGCTTATTTTTATAAATTTTTTCATCACTAAATCCCCCTATATTAATTTATTTACATTACAGTATCTTTTTAAACTGCTAACTTATGAATAATTATAAACATATACGAATTAATAGTCAATAGCTTTTTTAATATTTTCCATCATTTTAATAGTATAAAATAGCCTATATATATCTTAAACCATTGATACTATTGATTTATAAAGATGTTATACACTTTTTAAAAATTATTTCGACAATTTTATCTGTTTATTGCTATACAAACATATGTTTTGTGGGTGTTTGTCCTGTGGATAATGTGTATAACTCTGTGAATAACTTGATTTATAGAGGTTTGTCCCATTATTTTCTTGTTAATAACTTGTTTATGATATGTATGAAATAAGTTTTATCTATATTATAAATACAATTATTTTTATGCATAAAAAAAGGAGCTACTCTTAGGCAACTCCTCTTAGGTTATTTCATCTATTTAACTAGTTTAAAACTTCTTTTGCTACTTTTACAACGTTTTCTACGGTGAAACCGTGTTTGTTGAAGATAAGTTCTGCTGGTGCTGATTCTCCGAATGTATCCATAGAGATTACTGCCCCTTCGAATCCTGTATACTTGTGCCAGCCGAATGAGCTTGCTGCTTCTACTACGACACGTTTTGTTTTGTCTTTTGGTAAGACTTCATTTTGGTAAGCTGTATCTTGCATTTCAAAAAGGTCTGTAGATGGCATACTTACAACTGCTGCTTTAATGCCCTCTGCTGCTAATTCTTTAGCCGCTTTTTCAATAAGGTTTACTTCTGAACCTGTTGCAATAAGAATGATGTCTGCATCTTTTGATGCTACTTCCCCAATTACATAACCACCTTTTTTAACATCACTGCTTGTACCTGCTAAGTAAGGTAAATTTTGACGTGTTAAAACAAGTGATACTGGATGTTCTTTGCTATTTAAAGCATATTCCCATGCTGCCACTGTTTCTTTACCATCTGCTGGACGAATTGTAACCATATTTGGCATACTACGTAACATAGCAAGTTGTTCGATTGGTTGGTGTGTTGGGCCATCTTCTCCTACCCCAATACTATCATGTGTAAGCACGTAAGCTACTGGTAAGTTCATAAGCGCTGCTAAACGCATAGAGTTTTTCATGTAATCGCTAAATACGAAGAATGTTGAACAGAATACTTTAAGTCCACCATGTACAGCCATACCATTTGCAATAGCTGCCATCGCATGTTCACGTATACCGAAGTGAAGGTTGTTCCCAGCGTAGTTATCTTTGTGGAAATCACCTTTACCTTCCATATATGTTTTTGTAGATGGTGCAAGGTCAGCAGATCCCCCTACAAAGTTTTCTACTCTGTTTGCAATTTGGTTGATGATTTCATATGAAGTTTGACGCGTAGCAAGCGCTTTTGAAGTATCTTCATAATTTGCATAAAGGTCTTCAAGACTTACTGCTTCATCACTATGCCAAGCTGCCCATTCTTTTGCAAGTTCTGGATAAGCTTGTGCGTAAGCTTCAAAAGAAGCATTCCATGCTGCTTCTTTTGAAGCATTTTCTTCGTTGATTGCTTTGATATTTGCTTTTACTTCATCTTCTACGAAGAAATCTTGGTCATGGTGACCTAAGAAGTTTCTTGTTTCGTTGATATTGTCATATCCTAAAGGTTCTCCGTGTGCACTTGCTTTACCTTGTTTTGCAGGACAACCATAACCAATTTTTGTTTTTACTTCAATGAAGTTTGGTTTGCCAGAAGCTTTTGCATCTGTAATAGCTTTAGAAATCGCTTCCACATCATTACCATCTTCGATTAAGAATGTAGCAAAACCTTGTGCCTCAAAACGCGCTCTTACATTTTCTGTAAAAGCAATTTGAGTATCTCCTTCAATTGTAATATTGTTTGAATCGTAAAGAACGATTAATTTATCAAGACCTAATGTACCAGCAAGTGATGCTGCTTCGTAGCTAATACCTTCCATAAGGCAACCGTCACCTACTAATGCGTAAGTATAATGGTCAACAATGTCATGACCTTCTTTGTTGAAGTGTGCTGCTAAGTGGCGCTCTGCCATTGCCATACCTACTGCTGATGCAATACCTTGGCCAAGAGGTCCTGTTGTAAGCTCTACACCTACTGTGTGACCGTGCTCTGGATGTCCTGGTGTAAGACTTCCTTCTTGTCTAAAGTTTTGAAGATCTTCTATTGTAAGACCGTATTCAAATACATGAAGTAAAGAATAAAGTAAAGCTGAACCATGACCTGCTGATAAAACAAAGCGATCTCTGTTAGCCCAATTTGGATTATGTGGGTTATGTGTTAAGTGTTTGCCCCATAATGTGTAAGCCATAGGTGCTGAACCAAGTGGTAAGCCTGGGTGCCCTGAATTGGCTTTTTGGATTGCTTCTGCTGACAGGATGCGGATGGTGTTAATCGTCTTTTGGTCTACTAAATTCATTTAAAATTTCCTCCTTAAAATACATACAGCTTTCATACCTATAGTAATTATAATATGCTTTGTTCGTATTGTATACACGTTTTGCTGATATTCTACTTATATTGACAAATTCTTACTCTTCCTTTTATTCATTCGGTTATAGACTTTACTTTTCTTCCTTTTTCTCCGATATATTTATGCGTCTGTCGGCAATCAATTCCTTGCTTATTATTTGTACAAAACAAAAAAAATATATCTGGGACTTTATAATAATTATGACGAAGCATTTAACACTTATGCATTTGTAGATTAAATTTTCAAATGCAGCTTTTCTCTTGATAAATTCATTTGTTGCTTAAACTTTCGTGACTCTGGTCTGTATTTTAAAACCTCTATTTATGTATTTTCAGATCACTTTCACTACTCTTTAGACGATCTAGCTTTGAAATAATCAATCAGTATTAAGGAGTAAAGCTAGAGAAGCAATACAATAAAGCAACCTATATGACCCGTATCTGTATACAAAATACAATTTGAGTTGTTGGCCACTATCCTACAGAGGTCCTGACTGCTACTGCTTATAATAAAGCATTCAATGTTACAACACCAATAGGCAAAGTCCCTCATCTTCCTCAAAACACTTTTCCATTCTTAACATGGCAAGCATATCAGGATTTCTATATTTCTAGGCTTAAAAAGAGAGTGTTGCACCGATTTTACTCGGTACAACACTCTCTTTTAGAACCTATTTTCTTGAAGTAATCACTTCATTACCTTTTATGTGCCTTTAAATTTAACCTTCTACTTCTTTATCTTCTTTGATATAAATGCTTACTGGCAACTGGTTGTGACGATCGAGTGTGTAATGATGATATGGAAAATCTGGACGGTGTGGACGGTCATTTTCTTTAATGACAGTAGTTACACTTGGTTTAACCAACTCACCCTCTTTAACTGGATAGCCCTCTATTAAGTTCATAAATTGCTCGTAAACTGAGAAGTCTGTATAGTGATGTGTTGCCATATCTCCTACTGTAATCCCTGGATTTACATTCATGAGTTCTACTTGACGATTTTTCTTCATACCAAATTTTAAAGTAAATAAGCCTGCTGTAGAAACCTCTTTTAAAAGTTTTTTTGCAAACTTATTGAGTTTATTTTGCATCGTCTTTGTAATAGGTGCTGGCATGTAAATATATTTAATAGCCTCATCATTTAAGATTTCTTCTTGAATCGGATAGAGATATACTTTACCTTCTGTTTTCAATGCTGAAACACTTAAGAAACGATCATATTCATTAATCTCTTCAATAAGCCATTCTGTAGCTGAATCATCTATGTCATACATGAAATTTTCTAAATCCTCTTGTGTATACACCTCCATCATCTCATATCGGTCTGGATACAGCTGATAGAGTTTAAATGGAATTTCTACATCTGTCATTTGCTTAAAGAATGTAAGCTTATTGCTTTGATGATAATATTTCGGTGTGGGTACCTCGGCAAGTTCTGCTGCAATGAGCTGTTGGACACGATTGGCTATAAGGTCAATGCCATCTTCTTTTGGATACACCTTACATGTTTTTAAGGTTTCCTTTTCTACTACTGGAACATTGGTCGTACAGAAAATGATGACATCTACTTTGAGGGCTAAACGTTGAATATGCTCTGGTGTAATACTTGCTGTAATATGCGTATTGCATGCTTCACTTGCAATATTTCCAAGCTCGGGTTCTAACAGAATCGTTTTAATACCTCTTTTTTTCGCCTCTAAGGCAAGCATACTTGCTAAAAGGTTTCCACCTACTAGACCGAGTGTTTCAATTGGATCCTGTTTCATACGTTTTCCTCCTTTAAATTAAATAGTCTATAACTTCTACAGCTTTTTCCAAGTTCTTTGGAACTGAAATCATAGAGATAACAAGTGGTTCTGCAAACTTCCCAGCTTCTAGATGATTAAGCGTTTCAACTTGAATCCCATAAACATGCTCTTTGCCATCTTCTAGGCTCGTAGCAGTGAGTAAACTATCTTTATATTGCTCAAGTAATGAGGCCATTTCCGGTACTTCATCTAAAGCGATAAATGGGTCAAATCCTTCTATTTCCATATATTTATCATAACGTGCTTGGGACATAGCAAAGACATCCACTTCTCTTACTTGAACCTTAAGCATCATCAATTGGTCATTGATAATCATACTTGAATCCATTGTTGACCAGTCTGCTGGTAAGTAATATAAATTTGCATTAAATTGTTCTTGAAAAAATTGTTCTTCCTCTTCCATTTTAGTGGAATCAAGAACCATTTTTGAGGTAACAATAAGATGGGTATCAAAGTTTACTTTAGGCTTTGTCGCAAGGATAATAATTTGTCCTACTAGAAAGACACCTACAATTGTACCTAAAATAGTAAACCTATAATATTCCCAAATATACTCCATTTTTTGTTTTTTATTCATCGCTTTAAATTTTTCTTTGTTACTTTTCATCTAGTTTCTCCTTCTCACATAATTGCCTCTTTTACTTGATTTTCGCCTATGCTATACTTTAAGCAAGTTTTGTTTATATTACTATCATATTTTAATACTATAATTATACCATATGTAAGTAGTATGTATTTCAATTATTTTTAAGGAGGCTTCTTAGATTATGCCATGGTTATATAAACTTGAGAAAAAGTTTGGTAAATATGCAATTCCTAATTTAATGATGTATATTCTTATGGGTCAAGCTCTTGTCTTTTTAATTACCACTTTGACAGGGAATGTAAGTATAGTTACTGCTCTTATGTTTGATCGAGGTGCTATTTTATCGGGACAAATCTGGCGACTTATTTCATTCATCTTTATTCCCAATACGTTTTCACCTTTAATGTTCCTTTTGATGGTCTTCATTTATTATTCTATTTCACAACAACTCGAACGTTATATGGGGAGTTTTGGCTTTAATGTCTTCTACCTCTCCAGTATTATTGCTTCTATTCTTGTGAGCTTTATCTTTAATGGAATGCCAAGTATTTATTATATCAACCTATCTTTATTTATTGCATTTGCAACTTTAATGCCTGATGCAACCTTTTACTTATACTTTATTATTCCGTTTAAAGCTAAATACCTTCTTGTGCTCTACTTTATCTTAATTGGAGCAGATATCCTAGGTGGTGGTCTTGCTAACTTTGCTTTGATTGCAGCTTCACTTCTTGGCTATTTTATCTTCTTTGGCCTTCCTGCACTGAAACACCAAAAGGTGCGTAAAAGTGGTTATGCTGGTCAAAAACAATTTAAAGCAGCTAAACGTGAACTGGATGTTGAAAAACGTGCCCCTATCAAAGTGGCCTTCCATAAATGCCATGTGTGTGGAAAAACAGAGTTAGATGACCCAGATGCGGAATTTAGATATTGCTCTTCTTGTAACGGCAACTATGAGTATTGTATGGATCACTTAAAAAATCATGAGCATGTAAAATAAGAGGTGACAAGCCTTTGGTGTGTAACGACACCATTTAGGCTTGCCACCTTATTTTTTATTCATATGACCTTCTATTACAAAAATCATCTCATGCAATACTGGCATAAGCAAGATAACCCCCCCTGTTTGAATCCATCCTAATCGCATAAAGTGAGCCAATATAAAAATGATAACACCAAAAACGAGGATTAATCCACCTGTTAAGCAAGCCTGCTTTCTAGGAGTGCGTACCCTCGCCTCATCTCCATAAGCTAAGACAGCGTATAAGGGAATGGGTATAAACTGTGGGATAATGGTCACCACAAAAGGAATCATCCAAATATGATTCATCACTTTCGTATATGTAAGTTTGTTCTGTCGATATACAGGAAACGGCTTGGCATGTTGATATCCTCTTAGCAAGACGAGTGTTCCCTCTATAATATGTAAGACACCTACTAAATAGATGAGCATCTCATAATCTAGCGTAAAGAGGCTATAATGAAATAGCTTACTTAATCCTTCTATCATAAAGCTTATAGGCACTACATAGGAGAAGCACCCCCACTTGGTTCCAATAAGCATAAGTAGAATGGCGATAGGAATGAGCACTACAATGTTGATATCTACCTCAAAGTTAATACCCCAATAGGCAAGTACACCGCTGGCTACTAGCCCTATCCCTAAACCTATTAAGATATCTGGTAAGGTTTGAAATATAAAAGATTTAAAGGAATTATACCGTTGTATTTGGTCCATTTGTCTTTTGTACATGAACATACTGTATACGAGAATTAAAAAAAATATGGGGTCACATATTATGAGCCCCATATTTTTCACTATATACAGTACGAGATACTGTACAAAAGCTATCATAGTTGCCCCCTAAACTTATTTCATTTGCTCTGTCAACACTTCTACAGCTTTTTGAAGCTGTACATCTTCATCGTATTCTAAAGCAGGTTTTATCATAAGTTCAGGTGGTAAGCTTACTTCGTAGTCAGGTGCAATGCCTTCTCCTTGGATACATACACCACTTGGTGTAAAGTACTGAGAGGTTGTAACCTTTAAGGCTGATCCATCAGTAAGTGGCATAATGGTTTGTACAATCCCTTTCCCATAGGTCCTTTTGCCGACTAAAGTGGCACGTTTATGGTCTTTGAGTGCACCTGAGAGAACTTCTGAAGCACTGGCACTTCTTTCGTTTACAAGTACAACGATAGGGAGGTCTATATATTGCTCATCTGCATACATCGCTTCTTCTTTGCCTTGTTTATCCTTTGTAGAGACAATGATGCCTTCTGGAATCAATTCATCTACCATATCTACTGTTATATCTAGGAGTCCCCCAGAGTTGTTACGTAGGTCGATAATAAGGCCTTTAGCATTTGCCTTTTCGCTTGCATCTAAAGCTTCTTTAAATTGTTTATATGTTAGTTCTTCAAATTCACGTACTTTAATGTAACTAATGTCCTCTTTTAACATTTTATGTTCAACTGAAGGATAAATGACATTTTCACGTTTCATTTCTAACTCTAATGTTTCATTGGTTGATGGTCTAAAGATGTTCACTTTCACCTTTGTCCCCGGTTTACCTTTAATGATTTTAGGTGCTGTACTAAAATCGTCACCAGTTAGCTTTTGTCCCTCTGCACCAATAATTTTATCATTGATGAGCATACCAGCCTTCTCGGCTGGAGAACCTGGGAATACATCAGTGACCAAAATACTGTTATCATTTTGATCTACCATCATTTGAACCCCAATCCCTGCATAGACACCGCTAGACTTTTCCATGACCTCTGCAAATTCGTCTTTTGTGTAGTAGGTGGTATATGGATCCCCCACCGCAGAGACTAAGCCTTTATAAATGCCTTCTTCCATGGCTACTTGGTCTAACTCTCCTACATAGTAGTCTTGTAATGTCTTTTGAATCACTTCTAATTTTTTATCAACATAATCATATTTATCTGCAAATAAAGTGGCGCTAAATAAAATGATTGTTGATAATACAAAGCCAATTGCTGTACCTTTGATCAATCCTTTTTGTTTCACTTTGTATTCACATCCCTCACTATAGAATTAATGATAGCTTACGTCATATTTTTGTTTCTTATCCTTATTTTAAAACTTCAATGGCTTTTTGCAACACCACATCATTTTCAAGTTTAAGCATTCCTGTTGTCACAAGTTCTAAGGTATTTTCTGTAATAGTCTGCTGCTCCACATCCGGTTCAATACCCTTATCCTTAATCTGATTGCCCTTAGCATCTAATACAAGACCTGTTGTAATAGAAAGGCCCGAACCATCTTCTAAAGGTACACGAATTTGTGTGGTTCCATTGCCTGCTGTTTCTATACCCACTAAGGCACCTCGCTCAGACGCTTGAATAGCCGCTGGGAAAGCCTCTAGCACCCCTTCGGTATATACACTTGTTAAAACGGCTAACGGCATCTTGTACCCTCCTTGTGTTGCTTTGTATGGAGTTACTGTACCATCTTTATGCTTAACTGAGAAAACTACTTGCTCCTCTAAAAATAAATCACATAGCTTTTGCACCTCTTCAAGGTTGTCACTGTATGTACCACGAAGGTCTAAAACCAAAGAAGTTGCACCTTGACTTACAAGATCCTCAATCTTCGCTTCTACTTCTTTAGTCGTTCCACCTGCTAAACCATCTAAAGCAATATAACCTATGCCATCTTCTAGCAACTCGGCAGTCACTAAATTAATTTTGACTACATCTGCTACAAGACTCACTTCACGTGTTTCGGATTCATCATTATTTCTAAAAGTATAGACTACAGAGTCCTTCCCATTATAAGTAAGCTTTTCATAAATATGAGTATCATTTGAACCCAATGCCTTAATACCATCTATAGCAAAGATTTTATCCCCCACTACAATGCCAGCCTGGTCAGCCGGAGAGTTAGGAATAACTTCTGTTACTATAAGATACTGATTGGTAATACCCCAGGTAAAACGAATACCCGTACCAATATAATTCCCCTCAGCCTCCGTCTGCTCCTTCATAAAAGCATCTTCAGGCAAATAAGACGTATACGCATCACCAACACCATACACATACCCCTTATAAATACCCTCAAGCATATCCTCTTCAGAATTCTCACCAATATATTTACCCTGTACAACCTGCTTCAATGCCCCTGCCTTTGCCTTGTTATAATAATCCACCTTAGCCCCGACTATCGGTTGTAACTGCTTCTCAAGCCTATTCAAATGCCCCGTACCATACAAAGCACCCACGCTCACCACACTCACTACAACACCCACTGCTATACCAACCACAAATCTCTTCTCCACCCTGCTGCCTCCTTAGGGACGGTTCATTCATTTTAATTATTAATGATTAAACCTTATTATTTCAGGCTATACTCTATTATCTTATTAAATAGAAAGGATGCTTCTAATGCCTAGAGTTGCCCGTATTAAAACGAATAATAGTACTTTTCATGTTATGCTTCACTCTTTATGTGAAATTAACCTTTTTAATAACTCTGAAGATAAAGATGTCTATCTAGCTCTTATAAAAAAAGCTAAAACTAAATTCAACTTCAAAGTCTATGCTTTTTGTTTGATGAATACCCATGCTCATCTTGTCATCGATAGCTTTGGTAGCGATATTTCTAAGGTTATGCACTATATCAACCTCTGCTACTCTATCTATTATAACAATAAGTATCATAGAAGTGGTCCCGTCTTTCGAGACCGCTTTAAAAGTAGAATAGTTGATTCTTATAAATATCTTATTAATGTTTGTGCATATATTCATGCCAATCCTAAAGATCTTCTTAAATCAAATCAAGGTCTTCTAGAGTATTCTTATAACAGTTTAATAGATTACCTAAAAGGTTGCAATCGATTTAAAGTTTTAGATAGTGCTTTTCTTACCTCCTTATTAGGTTTAAACTACCCTCAAAATAGAAAGCAATATTATGCCTGTATTAATCATACTATAGACACACATACTATAAAAGAAGTAGAATTACCTACTTATATGTCTGAATCTGTTAATAATAAGTTTATCCCCCGTATTCATTCTCCTGAACTTATTCTGAACTTTGTATCTAATCAACTCAATCAACCTTCAAAATATGTCTTTACTAAATACGCCTCCTCTTATACTCCATTGCGTGCTTTAACCTGTTTTATGCTACATTCTTTCTGCAATATGTCTCACCTAGATATTTGTGCTTTTTTAGGCAATATTTCAAGATCACGTGTATCTTCTCTAATTACCAAAGGTTTGTCCCTTACTTATGATATGCCGATTATAGAGAACTTTATTAGTATTAATTCTTATTAATTCTAGAAGTAATAAAATAATAGACCCTCATGATTATTTACCATGTTGGCCTATTAGCTATGTCTTGATTTATACTTCCTTTAGATTGCCTTACTTATTATATCTGCTTATAAAGCCTACTCTATCTTAGATAAGTATTTTATAAATATACTTATCTATTTTTATCAAGCTGAATGAACCGTCCCTATTTATTTAAGTAATTCCACGGGGAGGTGTGGCGACCGTTGATGCGGACTTCGAAGTGGCAGTGGTTACCTGTAGAATTTCCTGTGCTTCCTATGCGTGCAACTTGTTGTCCTTTGGTAACGTATTCGCCTACGTTTACGATAACGGATGAGTTATGTCCGTAAATACTTACAATGTCATTTCCGTGGTCAACCATAACCGTATTTCCGAATCCTCTTACCCATCCTGCTACAATAACTTGTCCATTGGCTGCTGCATTAACAGCTTTCCCATATGGTGCGGGTATATCAATGCCTTGATGGAACTCTGCAATACCTGAAATAGGATTATTCCTTGGATTGTATTGTGAACTGATTCGGTAGTGTCCTGGTACCGGCCATTCAAACTTTCCACCTGTGTATTTCACCGTACTGGCTTGTGTGAGGCGTTTAATTTCTTTTTCTATCTCTTTAGAGAGTTCTTCCATTTCATCAATTTCTTCTTGTAATTGACTGGCTCTGGATTTTTTCTGATCTATTTTCTTATTTTTATCAGCACGCATGCTTTCTAGATCTTTCATTGCTACTGCTTGACTAGTATGCAAGCTTTCAATGGCTTTTTGTTCTGACTCAAGTGTTATTTTCTTTTCGTTAATAACTTCTTCTTGTTTGCGGTATTCATCTATAAGTTGATTATCATATCCTGAAATGACCTTTATGTACTGTGCTCGATTTAAGAGCTCAGATAAGCTACCTGATGAAAAAATCAGTTCAATATACCCTGACTTTTCATTCTTATACATCTGTACCATTCGGTCTTTAGTGGCTTCATATTGATATTCTTTTTTCTCAGTAGCTGCTTCTAACTCGTCCTTGGCTATTTCAACTTCATCTTTTTTAGTTTCTAAGTTAGTTGCTATTTCTAAAAGTTTATCTTCTGCCGCTATAATTTTTTTATCTAGTGCATCTACTTCTTGCTCAAGTTGTACCTTTTCTTGTTCAACTTGAGTGAGTTGACTTTTTGAATCTTTAATATTTTGTTGTGCTTCTTGCAAGTCATTTTTTTTATTAGATAAATTGGATGCATTAAGTGGCATAACACCTACAAGCATAATAAGTGCCCATATACCCCAAACTCTTGATTTCATCTTATGCCTCCCTACACTTTCAAATGCTTACGAATGGCAATGGCACTACCTAACATACCAATGCCGATACCTATAAGCGCAAACATTGGCAGCAAGCCTTGCATAATGGTTCCAATTGGAACCATTTCTATACCACCCATAAAACTTCCTAACGCTTCTCCAACAAAATCCATAAAGATGAGATACCCTTCTTTAATAATCCATATTGGAATAAGAGAGCCTATCATTCCAATGAGTATCCCTTCTATCACAAAAGGTAAGCGAATAAATGTATCCGTTGCACCTAAATATTTCATGATGTTAATCTCTTTACGTCTTACATAAACCGTTAGTTTAATTGTATTAGTAATCAACAAGAGCGCAATAACGATTAGACACCCTATGAGAATACTTGATAGTAATTGTATCGAATGATTAATACTCATAAAGATAATACTTTCATTTTTAAAGTATTCTACTTGCAACTCTGGTATATTTTGTAGCTTCTTAACGATATCTTCTTGATATTGCATTGCTTCTACCTTAATTTCAAAGGAGGCTGGCAAAGGATTATCATTTTTAAATTGTTCAAACAGACTATTGTCTTCTTGTCCATTTGCAAAGGTTTCTAATGCTTCTTCTTTGGAAATATAATTTACTTCTGAAACATGTTCGGTGCTATTAATAATATTTTCAACGGCTACTAATCTAGCACCGTCTACATTGTCTCTAATATAAGCTGAGATCCCTATTTGCTCTTCTACTTGTTTCATAACCGTTTCTATATTTTCAGCAATAGAATACGATATACCTAAAATCAACAAACACAGGATAATCGTTCCTGCTGATGCGAGTGCCATCAATCTATTTTTCCATAGTCCTAGGATGCCCTCTTTACAAAGATACTTGATGGTATTCCATTTCATTTTGGCATCCTCCTTCTTGGACATCTTTCACAATGATCCCACCACTTATTTCAATCTCACGCTTCTTAAGAAGATTGACCATTTCTCTTTCATGAGTTGCAACAATAACAGTTATACCTCTCATGTTAATATCTAAGAGTAAATTTATAATCTCCCATGAAGTCGTTGGATCTAAGTTTCCTGTAGGCTCATCTGCAATTAAAATGGGTGAGTTATTGACAATAGCACGGGCAATTGCTGTCCTTTGTTGCTCCCCACCGGAAAGTTCATGTGGATAACATCTAGCTTTTTTAGCAAGTCCTACTAAACCAAGAACGACTGGTACTGCACGTCTAATTTCTTTACTACTGGCCTGTACCACTTGCATTGCAAAAGCTACATTTTCATAAACCGTTTTATTAGGCAACAATCTGAAGTCTTGAAAAACAACTGCTACATCTCTTCTTAAATAAGGGACATGTTTGCGCCTAAGCTTTGTTATTTCGCGCCCATTAATCGTAATCTTACCATGTGTTGGCTCTACTTCTTTAAGCATCAGCTTTAACAAGGTAGATTTACCTGAGCCACTATTCCCTGTTATAAAAACAAATTCACCTTTTTCAATACTCAAAGAGGTAGGCTTAATCCCCACTGTGCCATTTGGATAAGTCTTTGACACATTATTTAAATAAATCATGCTCCTACCCCCGTTTTATAACTTACCTGAATTTTGTCTCTCCATGTATTCCATGTATTGGCTTACCATGATTGTAATTTTGAATACAATGGCATCATCAAATTTTCTAAGATCAAGACCTGTCATTTTAAGGAGTTTATCTAAACGGTAAACGAGTGTATTTCTATGAATGTAAAGTTGTCTTGATGTTTCAGATACATTTAAGCTGTTTTCAAAGAATTTATTAACAGTCATAAGTGTTTCTTCATCAAAGTTCTCAACTTTTTTACCCTTTAAGACTTCTTGGATGAACATTTTGCAAAGTGGTAGTGGTAATTGATAAATGATACGTCCAATGCCTAGTTTTGAATACGTTGAGATATTATCTTCACAATTAAAGATTTTTCCTACTTCAAGTGCCATACTTGCTTCTTTATAAGAGTTAGATACATCTTTAAGGTCAGATACAACAGTCCCTACTGCAATGTGTACGTTACTCATCGCTTCTGAGCTTAATGTGTCATAAATCATTTTAGAATAGTTATCTACTTCTAGTTCTTCACCTGTTGAAACTTCTTTTACTAAGATAACGCTTCTTTCATCTACAGCTGTTACAAAGTCTTTTGATTTATCTGGGAAGATACTTCTTAAGATTTCTGAAATATTAGCTTCTTTGCTTTGGTTAGATTCAATTAAGATTACAACCCGTGGTACTGTATTTTCTACGTGTAACTTTTTCGCTCTACTATAGATATCTACAAGAAGTAGGTTATCTAAAAGTAAGTTTTTAATAAAGTTATCTTTATCAAATCTTTCTTTATATGCTACGAGTAAACTTTTGATTTGGAAAGCAGCAAGTTTACCTAGCTTGTATGCTTCATCATCTGAACCACTTACAGCCAGTACATATTCTACTAAATATTCATCATAAATTTTGAAATAATGTAAGCCTTGCATTTCTTGGCTATCTGCATGTGAATTAATAAAAGATTCTACCTCTGGTACATATTCGCCTACTGCATTTTCAATAGTCGTTGCTACAATTTTTGCTTCTGCATCAAGTATATTAAAATCACGTCTTGTAATATTTTTAAGGCCGTCTATCGTGTTTTGTAAAATTTGATTTGAAATCACTTTTATCAGCTCCTAGTTTCTCTATTTAGAATTAGTTTTATCGCATTATACCTTATTTTATCCTATTTACAGACAAAAAAAAAGTACTCCGCTCGGTTTTGTTAATAAAAATCAACTTTTTTACGAAAATATAAAAAAGCCTGCTCTTCTGGAGCAGGCTTTTTGCATACAAATTAGTTTGTAATTGTAAGTTGTGTTTCAAGGTCGAATAAGTGGATTTTTGCAACATCCATACCGACAGCAATTGAACTACCTGGTTTAGCTTTACAGCTTGGGTTAACACGACCTGTAATGTTGTGGCCTTCACATACCATGTAAAGGTAAGTTTCAGCACCAAGCATCTCTGTTACTTCTACTGTAGCAGTGATTACTGAGTATTTATCTTTTTCGTAATCGTTGATTGTATCCATATCAGCCATATGTTCTGGACGGATACCCATCATTACACTTTTACCAACGTAGTTACCAGCTTTTAATGGATCAGCTTTTTCTCTTGGTAATACAACTTCTGTTGTACCAAATGTAAGAAGAGTGTCTTCTCCACGAACTACTACTTTAGATTCCATGAAGTTCATTTGTGGTGAACCGATGAATCCAGCTACGAATAAGTTTTCTGGTTGACCATAT
Organism: Niameybacter sp.; assembly: GCF_036655075.1. Classification (NCBI taxonomy): domain Bacteria; kingdom Bacillati; phylum Bacillota; class Clostridia; order Lachnospirales; family Lachnospiraceae; genus Niameybacter; species Niameybacter sp. The sequence goes on from NZ_JAVVQU010000001.1 coordinate 59,179, forward strand.
AGTCTAGCAGGTGAATCAATTTGTTGAGCAATACCATCTTTTAATACTACGATACGTGTTCCAAGTGTCATCGCTTCTACCTGGTCATGTGTTACGTAGATGAAAGTTGTTTGAAGTCTTTGGTGTAATTTAGAGATCTCTGTTCTCATTTGTACACGAAGTTTAGCATCAAGGTTTGATAAAGGTTCATCCATTAAGAATACTTTTGGTTCACGAACGATAGCACGACCCATAGCAACACGCTGTCTTTGACCACCTGATAATGCTTTTGGTTTACGATCTAAACATTGGTCGATATCAAGGATTTTAGCTGCTTCCATAACACGACGTTCGATTTCATCTTTTGGAGTTTTACGAAGTTTAAGACCAAATGCCATATTATCGTAAACTGACATATGTGGGTATAACGCATAGTTTTGGAATACCATTGCGATGTCACGATCTTTAGGAGCTACATCGTTACAAAGCTTGTCACCGATCCAAAGTTCACCTGAAGAAATTTCTTCAAGACCTGCAATCATACGTAATGTAGTAGATTTACCACATCCAGATGGACCTACGAAGATAATGAATTCTTTATCTTGAATGTGAAGGTTAAAGTCTTTTACTGCTACGAACCCATTTGGATAACGTTTGTAAATATTATTTAATTTTAATTCTGCCATGATTTTTTTCCCCCTTGGCTATTTTTAATTCATTGCTCTTACGTGGTTTGAAACACAGTGCTTAATTAATAATATAAATATACTATATTTTTATAAACTAAGCTATTCGCTATTTTGATAAAAAGCCTAAATCTATTTTAGTTAATAGTCCTAAATAGAAATTACAGTTTATGGAATTAAGATTAAGAACCGTATCCCTTTTCATCCATAAACTGTACTATATGACCAACTAGTTACTTAAAAGTCATATTAAATATAATGTTTTTGTTATTCTTTGTGAAACTTTTCTTTTATCACTTCTATAACGAATTTAGGTAACACTAACATACGTTTTGCACGTGTAGGCTGGCACGCTAGGCGATAGAACCATTCAAGTCCTAGCTTTTGGAAGATTTCTGGCGCACGTTTGACTACATCTGCCATCCCATCTAAGCTTCCACCTACCCCAATAGCTACACGAACGTGTTGTAACTGGCTGCTGTATTTGTCAATCCACAACTCTTGTCTAGGTGCACCGAGTGCAACAAGTAAAATGTTGGCATGACTATTGTTGATTTCTTCTATAATAGCAGGCTCATCTTCTGCTTTAAAATAGCCATCCCTGACACCTACAATTTGAATACCCGGATATTTCGTACGCATCTTCTGGGATGCTTGCTCTGCAATTCCAGGCTTACTTCCTAAGAAGTAATAACGATAGCCTTTATCTGCTGCTTGTTTCATTGTATTTTGCACTAAGTCATAGCCTGCTACACGCTCTGGCAAAGCATCTCGTAAAATTTTAGAGGCAAGTACGACACCAATACCATCTGGTACAATCAAGTCCGCACGTTGCATCACCTCTTTAAAATCTGTATTATTACAAGCTAGCATCACAATCTCTGGGTTTGGTGTAAACACCATATGATAGCTTGAAGAATTCACAAATTCACTGATGCGTCTTGTTGCGTCCTCCATGGTTATACGGTCTACTGGTATATCTAATATGTTAATGGTATCTCTCATATTTGCCTCCTAGCCTAGCAGCTCACGAATACAAGCTGCTGGCAATTCTACTTTTTGTTTTTTATCCTGGTTTACAAGATGTATACGCTTTCTTTCTTGTTCTAATTGCTTCACTAAATCATCTACATAGCCTCTCATCACCACTTCATCAATCGCATCTACTGACATACAATAAGGTGCATGCACCTCTTTTAAAAATCCTGCTACTTTTGGGTCATAAGATAGACCAATCATTGGTACTTCTACAGCATGTGCCATAATTAAACTATGAAGACGCATCCCTACAATAAAATCAAATTGCACTGTATAAGCCACAACTTCATCTATAGTCATCTCCTGCTCAATGACATGTACTTTACCTTTAACACGACTTGCAATGGCTTTGGCAATGGCTAAATCTTCTTTATGGTACATAGGAATGAAATAAAGTGCATAACCACATGATTCAATATGCTGTGCAAGTTGTGCTATCTTTTGTATCATCTCTTCATCATGCTTCCATGGACGAATGTATAAGCCCACTTTCTTCCCTTCTGGAAGTCTTGCTTTTACATCTGCTACAAGCTCTGCCTTAGGCTCAATCCCGAGTACTGGATCAATTGCTACTGTAATCGGTGTTTGGGTTACCCCTAAACTTTCTAAAAGCTGTTTGGACCCTATTTCTCTTACAAAAATATGTGTTACTTTGTTACAAATCTGCTTAATAAGTATCTTTCCTAAACCTTTTGCAACGGGCCCCACACCTTGTGAGTAGAATACAACAGGCTTTTTATAAAATTGTGCTATTTTAACAATCCCCAAGTAGTAAGGAATAACCTTACTACTTGTGACATCTTGTAGCAAACTTCCGCCACCACTAATCACTAAATCACTTTTTTTAATAGCTTCTCTAATCTCTTTGATGCCCCAACGATTAATAGCCTCTACCCCATATAATGCCTTTGTCTGACTTGGTGCATTGGATAAGACTGTAATCTCAACATTTGGTATATGCTTACGAAGGGCTGTAATAATAGAAGACAGTACAGCTTCATCACCTATATTGTTAAATCCATAATACCCTGATAATACTACTGATTTTTTAGAACCCATTTATTTATCACCTTGCCTATTAATTTGGTTGCATAGATAAAGATTAGACCAATAACAATACCAAAGATCAGACCATATCCCATTCTAATAAGTGAAATAAGAACAGGTGTATGAATATGTGCATACGTGTTAACCAATGAAATTTGACCAATAGCTCCAAGAGCAAGAAGTGGGATATACTTTTCTTTATATCCATAATAAAGCATGACCATCATCATCGGATGCCCTATTAAGAATTCTTTTGTTCTTGGTCGAACACCCAGCGTTGTATCTAAGAATTGTCTAAAACTTAATTCTAATGCTGAAATACTCCCTGAATTACCTGTTCGAGAAGTATAAATAAGTAAAACTATCCCACCTATCGCCATTAAGCCTAATGCAAAGTAGGTCACTTTGTTGCTTAAAAGTTCTTTGTAATACTCATAGTTTAAACCATGACGTTCATAATAAGCAATAATTAAAACAGCTAAAATTGGGAGGAGCATCGCTGCTTTTACCCCTGCAAAAATATTAATTCCAAGTCCAAAGCTTGTTCGTGAAAGTACGCCAATGATCGTTAAAGCACCACCAAACGAAATCAAGCTACATTTTAAGAAGGCAAAAACAGTTTCTTGCATAGTGCGTGCTTTGTCATCTAAGACAACAGTTACACCGTACGTTGGATAAATAATTGCACCAAAGAGTGCCATAAGCTTGATGCCCAGATCTGGTGACACTTTTAAGAGGCCTGCATAGCCAATGAGGCCAAGTGCTCCTAAGATACACCCTATCTTGGTAAGCTTTAAATGATCAAGAAGTAAAACAAAGGTTAAAATCGCGCCTACACCAGCAAGCAAGCTCAGTCCATAACTTCCCATTGGTAAGTTATAAGAAGACATCTCATCCACTGTATTGTAGCCCTTAGCTTGTGTCAATTCTGTAAACATCCCAATATTTGTTGCTAAGAAACTAGCATCTTTTTCAATATCTAGTGTGTTTGGCATTTTGAAAAGGAAGGTACGTAGATTACGTTCTGTAAGCGCTAACATATATCTATCCATTAAAGCATCTGGCGTATATTGTTTAACCTGTGCATCAGTTACTGTATGTAGACGCTCTACATTGAAAGCTGTGCCCTTTTCACTTGATACTTTAGCTAAGGTTTCAAACCCTTTTTGTTTTTCAGAGAAGAATTCTACAAAGCCAAGACCATTTTTTTCTATCATTTCTACAATAGCAGGATGCTTTGGCTCTACAATGACACCATCTGCAAAATAGATTGTTCCAAGGTTTGGTATTGCTTCAATTTGCTCTACAAAAGATTGAATGGATTCTTCTGAGACATGATCCCAAGATTTCGCTTGTGGTAAAATCACATACCCTAAATCCGCTGCAATTTGTAAGTCACTGTAGTTATAACCTACACCCATTGTGGTCAATATACTAATAGGAACTGTCACTTCAATATAATTTATACCCTCAATTAAGGCTGTGTACGTACTAATCCCTTTTGAACTTAAGTTATTATAGATTAAATCAAAGGTTTCTTGGTCATATGCTTCAATATAAAGGTTGCTTCTTCTAATATTATTACTTTCTGGATAAACCTTTTCTAGCTCATAACCTTCATATACAGTGGCTTTACCTTGTTCTTTAAAGTTTGTAAAGTCTGCATTAGCTACTGGAAGTACTGTATTCTCTCTTACAAACAAGGCATTGGCGCCTAAGTCTTTATACTGTTTTAATACATCTTCAATTGGTTCATTGGTTTGCTTAGCAATATTTAATATATCACTATAGCGAATAGCGATTTGAATATCATTATAATTTTGTTCTACGTCCATACGTCTTATCCCTACAAATACACACACGAGTAAAGATAACACGATCAATCCATTGATAATCAGTTTACTTTGCTTTTTCATTTTATCCTCCGTAACTATCCATTATTATTGGATATTATACCCGCCTCTAACCATAACTATTAAATCTTTTGTTGCTAAAATCCCACGACCATCTTCACGTGGTACAATCACAAGATGATACTTGGGCACCTCGCTCCCATTTAATAAATCTTTACCATCTGTCATATCTTGTAAGCCACCACCTTCGCTCGCAAGTACCATCCCATTTCCTGAGCGCACAATGATTTCTGTCCCTTGTGCCCCAACAATACTGCTGCCTTGTGGTACATTGACAACCGTATAGCTACTGCTACCTTGTTGTTTTAGTGCATTGATTTCTTGTGTTAAGACTTCGATCATTTGTGCCTGAGCTTCTAGTTTACTTTCTAACTTGCTTGTTCCTCCACCTGAGATTGCTGCAATTTGGCTATCTACATAGCTTTTTGTTACAAGTGGGTCATTTCCACTCCCAGCCTCTCCTTTTGCTGCATAAGCACTTGTACCTATTGCTAACACACCTAGTGTAAGCATCAGTAGTCTTGTCTTCTTTGTCATATAAACCTCCTTATGTAATGATAACCGGGTAACCTTATTGGCTCCCGGCTACTCTGTTTATAACATGGATTCAAATGTATAATAAATGTCATCCCCTACTACTTTAAAGAGTAAGTACTCTCCACCAGTTACCTGGTCTGTAGAAGTCGCTAGTCCATTGACTCTTATGTAACGGATACCATCTTCAAGGCGTACCTCTTTAGATGTACTTCCAGTTGTTATTACAAAGACATTTTTACCTGTCTTTTGCTTGTAGTCTTTTAAGTAATCATGTAGTGCTTTTCCTTCACGGGCATCGCTAAATTGTGTGGTAGGATTTTTGCTCATTACAAGTATAACATGTTTACTTGTACTCGTCTCTAAGGATTCTTTTAACTGATTCCACTGTGCACCACTTGTCGCACGAATACCCCCTTGGTCTGTCCCCACAAAGAGCACCTCTAAGTTCCCTTGTGTCACCTTATCAAAAGCATTCTTATAAGTTACCACCTGACTACTTAAGTTCAGTGGTAAATTGTTTTGTGAGGCTTGAATGACCATTGTAGCATCTTTACTTACGTTCTTTGCCATCTTACCTAATGTCTCTTCGCTATGTACCATCCCTGATATAGCTGTTGGCCCCAGTACCTTTATAGCCATTTGATTACCTGTTGGCGCTTGAAGCGTTGGTTTGTATAAGCTATCAAATACATAATCATGTCTTCCACTCGTTCCTTCTACCTGTCTTTCTCCACGCGTCATAGAAACGTGGTCAATGTAGAGGGCACTGGTTCGCTTCTCGGATGAACCTGTTGTTGTATAAGCATACAGCTTAGTGACCTTAGCGGGCATTACCATATCACTTGGTAATGCGGCACTCAAATACTTCCACCCTGTATGATTTAAACTATCTGCAAGCTTTAAGTAATGCACCTTCCCAGCTGCATCTTCTACTTGCACCTTCAATGTATCATTTTGTCCATTGGCATAGACCCACATATTTAAGCTCTTTGCATCCTCTTCAAGCACAATAGGCTTTTCAAAAACGGTGTAGGCTACTTGTTTATTACTATCTTTGTCAAATGTATAAGTCATCTTAATGGACTGATTGCCATGGTACTTCACATCTTTAGAAGCTTCTACTTTGCCTGCTACTGTTTTACCACCTGCTACCCACTTGCCAAGACTTGTTTCAAAGGAGTCAAGGGCTACCACTGATGGTCCTACTACTACACTCATTGTTCCTTTTGCACCTTGATAAGATGCTTCAAGTGTGTCAATCCCCGTAGTAGTCGCAGCTACCGTTGTACCTGCTGCTTTTACTTTCCCTTTTTTGCTGACCCAGGTGATTTGATCTGTTGTCATTGGAATTTTATAACCTTCGCTGTCCACACCATACACTTGAACTTGCTTCGTTGTATTTTCATCTAATTGTAGCGTTGCAGGCTCCATAATCAGCCCTTTAGGTGTAGCCACTTTGATTTCAGTAGTCGCCGTTACATCACCTACTGTAGCCACAACTAATCCTGTTCCTGTCGTCTTAGGTGAAAAAGTAAAGCCATTAAAGTCACCTGTTATTCCCGCTATAGATAAACTGACTTCTTTTTGATTTAAAGCAACGGGGTTACCATTTTCATCTGTTGCTTTCACTTTAAAGGTCATACGCTCCCCTACAAAGGTTCTCTCGGTAGAAGCTTCTAATTTTAAGTTAGCCACTTCACCTGTAGGTTGAGTTGAGAAAACCCCAATACCATTAGCTACATTTCGCTGATTGACCCCTGATGGGCTATTTTGGATGGTTAAATTTGTCTCACCTTCATTACGTGCGACTAGTGTGGTAGATCCACCACCATCTAAGTACATGGCATCTTTAACACCTAAGCCTTGTAAAAGTTGGATTAAATCTTGATGATGTGCACCTAATGTATTTTTAAGACGTCCATCTATAGTAATCAATAAGATTTCATTCTCTTTATAAGTATTGGCAACGATTGTGCGTGGTTCTCTACTATTAGCTGAAACTTTATGGGCCTCACCTTGGTAAGTCAAACCATTTTTAAGAATCAGCCCACCACCGCCAATAGTCATTTGTAAGTTTTCAATATGGTCAATCACTTCATTGTTTAAAGCCACCACTTGTGCTAGCTGAATTGCTTCGCCTTCTTCTAAGTAGCTGCTATACAAATCGAATTTATCACCACTTACTAAAATGGCATAGCCTTCCTTGGGAATATTTACTACTTCATTTAAAGTAGAAACATAACTCACTGTATCTTCTTCTACTAAAATCGTGTAAAGGCCTACACCTTGATATTTGTTTACTAAGGCTTGGTTATCATTATAATATGTACGATCTATGACAAATGGTGTTCTTATACTAGATGGTAGCTTGTTGTAACTGGATAGGTCAAAGGCTTTCTCCCCATTTACCTCAACCCACATCTTAACGCTATAGTAATCCATCAGTGCATTGCCTTCTTCATCTACAACAAGTGTACCCATGTATTTAGCTGGTCCTAATGTATTGTAATCATTATTATAAGCTTGCTCCATAGTCCCTTCACTTACTGTTGGCCCAAATGCTGGCGTCTTAGAGCTCATATCAAAGTAGTCAGCATTTACTGCTGCTACTGCACCCTGACTGGTTGCCAGATTTAAAATATTATTACGTTCGCCTAACACTTCCGGTGAAATAGGCTTAAGTAAAATATTAGGATTGCTTAAATCAATCTGTAGAATATTCACATCTTGCCAACCTTCACTGGTTAAAATCTCTTTTGAAATATGTGTCGCACCACTTGTAACTTGTTGTGTTTGATTCACCTCGTGTAAAATAGCTGCATAAGAAAAGTTTAAACTATTTGCTATAATACTACCTACGACAAAGGTTACCCAAAGTTTTTTCGCTTTCATCTTGTTCCCTCCTCTAGCCAACGTTTATGACTGATATGTAATTAAATTTTCTTTTCCACCCTCTATTTATTGAACATCTTTACCTAGTACAATTTGTACATCTGTTGTAAGAGATGGATTCGTCGTAATTTGTGCATTAGGGTAGTAGGCTTTAAACTGCGCTGCCTTTGCTGCCTCTTTTGCATGAATAAAAGTCGCTTCTATATCTGTACTTGAGTAGTTGCCTACTTCTTGTACGCTATATCCTTCTGCATTTAAGGCATCACGTGCTGTAGATGCTGCACCTGTAATACCACTTCCATTTAAGACTACAAGTGAAACGGCTTTATCAATTTCTACTGTTGGTGCTGCTTCTTCACTTTCACCTGCTTCACCTGCTGGTGTTTGATCATAGAATACTTCTTGTACCATCGCTGCTGTTTCATCTTCATATGGGAAGAAGTAAGATGCGCCACCTTCATAGCGACCTTCTCCAGGTAGCGTATGGAAACTTAAGTTCTCTTTGTTAAAACTCCCTACATATTGATAGTACTGACTAAGCTCTGCCAAAGATGCATCTGTTTTGATTGAGTTAAACAAGATGCCTACAAGTTTGGGTAATTTAGTAATAATACTTGGACTTAAAACCTTTTCTGCGAAAGCATCTAAGAAGATTTGTTGCGCTGCAATACGGTCTACGTCACCATTTGGATATTTTCTAAAACGTACAAATTGCTCTGCTTTATCCCCATCTAAATGTTGATAACCTGCTTTAAGGTCAATATAAAGTCCACCTGAATGGTCTGTATACTTAATGTCTTGTGGAACCTCTAAGTCTACCCCACCTATTGCATCTACAATTTGGTTGAAAGCATCAATATTGACAATGATATAGTTATCAATGGTAACGCCAAACATATTTTCAAGTTGATTAATCGTAAATAAACGAATACTATCAATGCCACCATAAGCTGTCATCTCATTAATCTTGGATGTAGACACTGTACGCTTACCTAAATCTCTTAAGCTTTGTCTTTGCTCTTCAGTCCATCGTACCTTCGTATCACGTGGTACAGATAAGACCTTCACTTTGTTGGTTACACTATTAAAGTTTACTACAAAAATAACATCTGTACGGTAGCCATCCTTGTCTACACCAAATACAGCAATATTCTTATAGATATCTGGGGCCTTTTCTTCTTTTCCACCCATGAGGCTATTACCACCTTGCGTCTTATTACCTCCGCCATCATGCTTGAAGAAATAATTATAGCAGCCTACTACTGTAGCCCCCCCTACAATACATACTAAAATAGTCCAAAACATAGATCTCAAAAAAGTTCTCATCAATTTCTTCTTCTTATTTAATTTTTTCTTAGTACGCTTAGTACTCATGCATTCCACTCCCTATACGATGTCTATTAATCAAAAATTTACTTTTCTATGTAAAATGAACAACAGTAAATAATAGATCTCGTTTTAGACGTATTATTTCTAAGCAAAATTGCACTCTTATCCATTTTATACCATATTTTATTTCCATTATACACCATGCAATATAATAGCACAAATTCTGACAAAATAAAATTGTATCTTTGTTTATTATAACTTTCATTTATGAACAAAATAAAAAGGGGGTGTTTCATAATTAATATCTATAAGTTCTTATGCATAAAAGGTCTATGAAACGAGAGCACTTTTAACCTCGTTTCATAGACCTTTTATTGCTTGGTAAATATACTGTTTATTTGTATAAAAACTTCATGTATAACGTAATAGCCCTCTGATCGTTGTAATATGTATTCTTATAGAAGAATACACGCTTTTCACATGCTCTAAAACTTATCCTTATATTACTCAATTCTACTTCTCTTTTAGAAGAAGATGCCGTCTACTAGTTCTAACACACCTTCAACATCAGGGAAGAAATAGGAAATGTTATCTTCATAGTGTGCTTCTCCTGGAAGTACAAAGAAATGTAAGTTATCCATCTTGAAATCCTTGATGTAGGGGAAATAGGACGGTATTTCTGTAAGGCTCACATCAGTTTTAACAGAAGTGAATGCTATAGTCACAAGTTGTGGCAACTTTATAATAGTCTCTGGAGATAACAACTTCTTAGTAAAAGCTGTCAAAAACTGTTGCTGTGCCTCTATACGTCCCAAATCCCCATTCTTATAACTTCGGAATCTGACAAACTGCTCTGCTTTATCTCCATCTAATAGCTGTACCCCTGGATATAGATCGATATGTAAGTTCTGACTATAATCATCCTTTTTCATACGTTGTTTGACTTCAACCTCTACACCACCTATAGCATCTACAATCTCTCTAAAGGCATTTAAGCTGACAACGACATATTCATCAACCTTTGTACCTAAGAGGTGCTCAATGGTTGTAATCGTCAGTGGGCGAATGTTTTCTATGCCCCCCCAGCTTGTCATCTCGTTAATCTTACCTGTACGAATCCACTGATGCTGTCTCGGCAATATTGCTATTTGCTCCTCACTCCAGTCTACCTTCGTATCACGTGGTATGGCGACCACATTTACTTCCTTGGTTTCACTATCGAAGTTCGCTACAAAAATAACGTCAGTTAGGCCTCCTGTTATATCTGTCCCCAAAATGGCAACTGTCTTATTAATCTTTTCCTTTGTTTCTTCAGGCACATGCTCACCTTCTTGTGTGGTCTCTATGGTCTCCTGGGACACGACCTTTTGACTTACCTGTATCTTATTCCCATCATCATATACAAACGTATTGTAAGCTGTTATACCAGCTAGTACCACCATTCCAATTACACCTAATGTAACGCATGCCGCTACCAAAAAGACTTTTTTATATCCTTTCATCTTTTAACATCCCCCTATGATTTAAAATCTATCTTACGCCCTTATAATCTTCCTCTTTTTATGCTACTATAAGCATGAATGTTAATATTTAGTATACTATAGACTTATTTTACTGTAAATATTCAGCATATTTTAATATAGTTTGTAAAAGGAGATTACTATGCTTAAAATCGGTTCACACGTTTCCATGTCTGGCGGTCTCTTAGGCGCTGCCAAAGAAGCTCATTCATATGGTGCGAACACCTTTATGATTTATACAGGTGCACCACAAAATACTAAACGTTCCCCTATGGAAAAACTTAAGGTCAAAGAAGGTCAAGCCTTTATGGAGGCCTATGGACTTTCTGATATTGTTATTCATGCTCCTTACATCATCAACTTAGCATCTTGTAAGGCAGATACTTATCAACTAGCTAAAGATTTCTTAGCTTTAGAATTAGAACGTACTGCAGCCCTTGGCTCTCGTTACTTAGTGCTTCATCCAGGCTCATTTACAACTGAAACCTTAGAATATGGTACTCAACGCATCATTGATGGTTTAAACGAAGTTCTTACAGAAGAGACTATCCCTTGTGTTTGTCTTGAAACAATGGCTGGTAAAGGTAGCGAAATAGGTCGCAATTTCCAAGAACTTAAAACGATTATTGATGGTGTAAAGTATCCTGACAAAGTTGGCGTATGCGTCGATACTTGTCACCTTCATGACAGTGGCTATGACATTATCAAAAACTTCGACCAAGTCCTTGAAGAATTTGATCGTATTATTGGTCTAGATAAACTTAAAGTTTTCCATATCAATGGTTCTCTCAACATACGTGGTGCAAAAAAAGACCGCCATGCCAACTTAGGCGCAGATGAAAGTAATCCAAAAGGAAAAGATCAAATCGGTCGCGACGCACTCTATCATATTGTGCATCATCCTTTAGTACAAGGTAGACCTTTTATCCTAGAAACACCTTGGTTAGACAAGAAAACAAATCTTTACAAAGAAGAAATTACCTTCTTAAAAGGAGAGTAACCCTATATGTCTATCCAAAATACTTCTAGAAATGATAATAATCCTGTGTATCCTTTTAATCCTGCCCTTTATAATGAAGATATTGTACTTGTTACAGGTTCTTCTAGAGGAATTGGGCGTGCCATTGCTACACACTTTGCAAGCTGTGGCGCTAAAGTGATCCTAAATGGTGCACACAATGCCTCTGCTCTAGACGAAACTTGTAAAGCTTTACAGGCATCAGGATATACCGTTACAGCCTTTCTTGGGGATATATCAAATTACCAAGTTGCTCAGGAACTCTATCAGCACTGCTACAATCAGTTTGGTGATTATCCTAGCATTCTTATTAACAATGCGGGTATTAGTTATGTAGGACTCTTTACTGACACCTCTCCTGCAACCTGGAATAAGATGATGACCACGAATTTAAATTCAGCCTATAACTGTTGTCATTTGGCCACGCCCCACATGATTGCGAAGCACAAGGGCTGTATCATCAATATTTCCTCTATCTGGGGCAATACTGGAGCTTCTTGTGAAGTTGCTTACAGTACAAGCAAAAGTGCCCTGAATGGCTTTACTAAAGCCCTTGCTAAGGAGCTCGGTCCCTCTAACATTCGTATCAATGCTATTGCTTGTGGCTGGATTGATACCGAAATGAATGCTCACTTCACCGAAGAAGACCGTAATGCCTTTATGGATGAAGTCCCTCTGTGTCGTACAGGCAACGTAGAAGAAGTAGCTCAAACCTGCCTGTATTTAGCAAGTTCAGCGGCAAGTTATATGACAGGACAAATCCTCACCTTAGATGGTGGCCTACTATAGATTAAATACGTATCTAAGAAGGTCTGCTTATAAATACTCTATAGCGGATTTATATATCCTTAACACATAGAAAAGAGTGGATACACTAGTGATTTGAAAGTACTAGTGTATCCACTCTTTTCTATGTATTAGCCTTATCCCTACTTTATCTTGATTCTATCTCAGTTTTATCTCTATCTTCATTACCATTTAATTGCATAATGGCTTTATCCAATCAATAAATTCATTTTCAGATAGTCTACCCATTATCCTACCTATAGAATAGTCTAATGACTTACCCTACTTATTCTATTTCTAAATACACGAAAGAATAGGCACTCTACATTTATAAGACTAATCTAGGACACATTTTCTTAGCCCTCTTCTATTTTAGAGCAATATATAATTTTTAGCACATAAAAAGAGAGTATGCATAAGCATACTCTCTGAAAAAAAACGAAATTAACGTTTTGAGAACTGTGGTGCACGTCTCGCAGCTTTGAGACCGTATTTTTTTCTTTCTTTCATTCTTGGGTCCCTTGTTAAGAAACCTGCTTTTTTAAGAGCTGGACGGAATTCTCCATCAGCTTGAAGAAGAGCACGGCTAATACCATGACGGATTGCGCCTGCTTGTCCTGTTGTACCACCACCGAATACATTTACTTTAACATCAAATTTGTTTAATGTTTCTGTAAGTACTAAAGGTTGACGTGTGATAACTTTTAATGTTTCAAGACCGAAGTATTCTTCGATATCTCTTTTATTGACTGTGATTTTACCTGTTCCTGGTACAAGGTATACTCTAGCTACAGAGCTTTTACGTCTACCTGTTCCATAATATCTAACTGCTGCCATTTATATTTCCTCCTCTCGATACTATTAGTTGAATTTAAGTTCTACTGGTTTTTGAGCTTCATGATTGTGCTCTGTTCCAGCGTATACACGTAATTTTGTAAGCATTTGTCTACCTAAAGAGTTTTTAGGAAGCATACCTTTTACAGCGTACATCATAACGCGTTCTGGGTGAGTGTTAAGCATATCACGTGCTTTAGTTTCTTTTAAACCACCAGCGTATCCAGAGTGTCTTCTGTATAATTTTTGGTCAAGTTTTTTACCTGTGAATACCACTTTGTCTGCGTTGATTACGATTACATGATCACCACAGTCTACGTGTGGAGTATAAGTAGGTTTATTTTTACCTCTTAATACTGCTGCAATTTGACTTGCAAGTCTACCTACTGTTTGACCTTGAGCGTCAATTACGTACCAATTTCTTTCAACATTTTGAGCATTTGCCATATATGTTGTTCTCATATAATTCCCTCCTTCGGATTCTAGTCTTCGCTAGTTAAACCGTCTATTTAATATAAAATCCGGGGCTATTTGGATTTTATAAGTGGGCTTATTAACACAAATTCCATTATAGTATAGGTCATAAAGCCTGTCAAGATACAACGTTTCATTTATTTATGCACATTTTATCCATTTTACAAACCCACTTATCCACATTTTTCTAATTATGTTGTATATAAGTTGTCTTTTGTGTTTATAAATCTAAACTAAACTAGTATTATCCATTTTTCTTCTATTTTTTTTATACTTATTATCATGATTTAAGATGCTTTGATTAGTACTTTTCCCTGTCTATTTTTCGTATTTACTGCTCCTCATAACGAAGTGTATCATCATAATAGACTTCTAATAAAGTTAATCCTTCTGGCGGTGCTGTTGGCCCACCTAACGTACGGTCTTTATTTTCAATCATTTTTCCAATAATAGCTGGATCTTTTTTACCTCTTCCAACTTCAATTAAACTCCCCGCTATAATACGTACCATATTATATAGGAATCCATTTCCGCATATGTCTATTTGAATTACATCATCAATCCGCCTTACTTCTATACTATAGACTGTGCGAACCGTAGTCTTAACTGAACTTCCTGCTGCACAAAAACACTTAAAGTCATGTTCACCCTCAATATACTTAGCTGCTGCTTGCATTCTAGTTACATCCAATGGGTAAGGATAGAAATAGCTAAAAGGGCCTATAAATGGGTCATTTACAAGGCTTGTTAGAATCTGATAGCGATAGGTTTTCTTCTTAGCCATATAACGTGGATGAAAATCTGGTTTTACATCTACTGCTTCTTTAACTACGATACTCTTGGGTAACCTACCATTTAAAGCTCGCATTAGATTTCTACTTGGAATAGTTGTATTCGTATCAATAATACAACATTGACCTTTTGCATGTACCCCCGCATCTGTACGCCCTGAACTAATTACTTCAATTTTTTCCTTTGTCAGACTGTATAGTGCCTTCTCCAATATTTCTTGAATTGTTTCTGCATTATTTTGTTTTGCAAAGCCATGATAAGTCGTACCATCATAAGCTACTATGAGTTGTATTCTTCTCATAGGTCCTCCTCATTTCTCTTTCTCTATTTTCTATTTTCTATTTTCTATTTTCTATTTTCTATTTTCTATTTTCTATTTTCTTTACAGCTTATTTAAGCCTATTACTATTTGCACGTTTCTATCGCTAGTAAATCTCAGCTTCTCCATAATCAATAAGCCTATTCATCGAAGAGTTTCTCTTCAAAAAAACTGAAAACCTCTTCTCCTATCTCCCTTACCACAACATGAAATACTACTTTCCACAAACGAGAGCCTATACTATTTTTCTTTTAGCATAGGCTCTTATTTACACTAGTCTACTTAGCTCACGAAGTTTAAAGTATGATACACATCACTACATATAGAACACCAAATCCAAATGCTACGTAATCTACTGATTTGTATTGGAGTTTATTCAGACGTGTACGTCCTTTTCCCCCTTGATAACATCTAGCTTCCATTGCCATCGCTAAATCTTCTGCTCTTCTAAAAGCTGAGATAAAAAGTGGTACCATAATCGGTATCATCGCTTTGGCACGTTGCATAATATTACCTGTTTCAAAATCTGCTCCACGTGCTGTTTGAGCTTTCATAATCTTGTCTGTTTCTTCTAATAGAATAGGTATAAATCTCAAAGATATACTCATCATCATAGCAATCTCATGAGCTGGTACATGAATCTTAGTAAAAGGCATTAAAAGACTCTCTATACCATCTGTAAGTTGGATAGGTGATGTGGTTAGCGTTAAGAGTGAACTCCCTACTATTAAAAGAACTAATCTCGTTCCCATTTCAATAGCAAAGAAAATCCCTTCCCATGTAATGGTTATAAATGCCCATTTAATGATTTCATGCTCACCCGGTGTAAAAAAGACATTGAGTACTACTGTGAAGAGGAGAATAACCACAATGCTTTTTAATCCCTTAAGCATATATTTAAGTGGTACCTTACTTACGGTTATAGCTAAACCTAATGCAACAACTACTCCCATATACCCCCATATACTATCAACTAAAAATAAGGCAATAATATAGGCAAATGTAAGTAAAATCTTCGTACGTGGGTCTAACTGATGAACTTTCGAGTCTACTGGATAGTATTGACCTATGGTAATATCTCTAATCATCTATCTCACCCCACTCTCAAGATATTGAATGAGCTTCTGGGCTGCTTCTTCTACCGTCAGTACATTATTGTCTATATCCATTCCCTTTTCCTTCAGTTCATCCATAATATGGCGAATCTGTGGAACACCTAGACCAATCTTTTCTAACTCATTTCTATGTTTGAAAATTTCTCTTGTCTCACCCGTAAAGGCTACCTCACCTCTATAAAGTACTATGAGTTCTTTTGCATAGCGCGCCACATCTTCCATACTATGTGAGATAAGTACAATTGTTAAGTTACTTTCTTCGTGCATTTGCTTTAACTGACCAAAGAGTTCTTCTCTCCCTTTAGGGTCAAGACCTGCAGTTGGTTCATCAAGAATTAAAATATCTGGATTCATTGCCAATACACCTGCAATGGCAACACGTCTTTTTTGACCTCCTGAAAGCTCAAAAGGTGACTTTTGCCACAGCTCTTCCTTGAGTCCTACTGCTTGTAAGGACTGCTCTATACGCGCTTTAAGAGCCTCTCCTTCTAATCCTAAATTCTTAGGTCCATAAGCCACATCATCATATACGGTCATCTCAAATAATTGATACTCTGGATATTGGAATACAAGCCCTACAGACTGTCTAAGCTGCTTCTTATTGGTTCCATTTTGATGGATATCCATACCCTTTACAAAAACTTGCCCCTCAGTAGGTTTTAAAAGACCATTAAACATCTGAATAAGGGTACTCTTTCCAGACCCTGTATGTCCAATAATTCCTAAAAATGTACCATCTGTAATATGCAGATTAATATTTTTAAGGGCTACCTTTTCAAAAGGTGTACCTTCATTATATTTATGGGTTAAATCTTTTATTTTAATTGCCATATTGCTTCTACGACCTCCTCTGTGCTTAGCATAGTCGGATCTAAATCGTATCCTTTTTGTCTAAGTAAATAGATAAGATAGGTTGAATCTGGCACATCTAATCCTATGGCTCTTATCTGTTCTACATTCTTAAACACTTCTTTGGGCGTACCTGAAAGCATAACTTTTCCCTCATCAATCACCACGATACGATCTGCCAAAATAGCTTCTTGCATATAGTGGGTAATATGAATGATTGTAATTCCCTGTTCTTTATTTAGCTTTTGCATAGTCTCCATAACTTGTCTACGTCCAATAGGGTCAAGCATAGCTGTGGACTCATCAAAGATAATACACTTAGGCTGCATTGCAATAACCCCTGCTATGGCAATACGTTGCTTTTGTCCTCCAGATAACTGATTAGGTGATACACGCTTATAGTCATCCATCTCTACCGTATGTAGCGCTTCATCTACACGCTTACGTATCTCGCTTGATTCAATGCCTAAGTTCTCTGGGCCAAAAGCCACATCCTCTTCTACAATAGTTGCAACAATTTGGTTATCAGGATTTTGAAATACCATCCCTACATCTTTTCGTACTTCCCAAATATGTTCACCATGGCTTAAATCTATTCCATTCACCCATAATACACCTGACTTAGGTGAAAGAATACCATTCAGATGTTTTGCTAAAGTCGACTTACCAGAACCATTATGCCCAAGTACAGCAACAAACTCACCTTCATTAATACTCACACTAATATGATCTAAAGCTAAAATTTTATCTTCAATTTCTCCTTGTTCGTCATGAACATAGTATTCAAATGTTAAGTCTTGCGCTTTTACAATCTGTGTCATGTTCTTTCCTCTTTTCTACTTCACTCCAGATTTCACCTACTTAATAGAATGAGTCACTATGTATTAGCTGGTCTATACAAAAATTGTATAACTTTGCTGCTTAAATAAATAGGTTATAGTTAATAAAATAACGTGATAATCTACTGATGTAAAGAGCAAATTCTAAAAAAGTATATAGAAAAGGGATTAAGAGCAAATTCTTAATCCCTGGACATTAAACTAATTCAATAATAACTTCTTCAGCACCGTCACCTTTACGAGGTCCGATTTTGATGATTCTTGTGTAACCACCATTACGGTCTGCGTATTTAGGAGCGATTTCTGAAAACATTTTATCTGCTAAATCAACAGTTTTAGCTTGTCTTCTCTTGTTTACGTTAACTTCTGTTACAGGGTATAATACCTTTAACATTTGTCTTCTTGCATGTAAACGAGTAGCGCTATCTTTTTTGATTGTTTTTTCTACTTCTTCAAATACAGTTACTTTTTTACCATCTACGACTTCTTTAACGCGGTTACCGTTAACGTCTTTTTTAGGCACTTTTGCAGTAACTTTTACTTCTTCATAGTTGTCTTTTTCACGAACAGCCATAGCGATTAAGCCTTCTGCAATCTTACGAATCTCTTTAGCTTTTGGTGTAGTAGTTTTAATCTTACCGTGGTATAAGAGATTTGTTACTTGATTACGAAGTAATGCTTTACGTCCTGCTGCATCACGACCAAGTTTTCTTTGAGCCATGCCTTAACCTCCTTTAGTTTGTCACTAATCTTCGCTTGGTTTTAATGCAAATCCAAGCTCTTCAAGTTTTTGGAACACTTCTTCAAGTGATTTACGACCTAAATTACGAACTTTCATCATTTCATCTTCTGTTTTGTTTGTAAGGTCTTCAACAGTGTTGATTCCCGCACGTTTTAAACAGTTGAATGAACGAACTGAAAGATCAAGCTCTTCGATAGTCATCTCAAGCGTTTTTTCTTTAGAATCGTCTTCTTTAGTCACCATGATTTCTGCATTACGTGCATTTTCACTTAAATCTATGAAAAGATTTAAATGTTCACTTAATACTTTAGCAGCTAAACTAACCGCTTCATCTGGTTTTAAAGTACCATTAGTCCATACTTGTAATGTAAGTTTATCGTAGTCAGTTTGTTGACCAACACGAGTATCTTCCACCGTAAAGTTTACACGCTCTACTGGTGTGTAACTTGCATCTACAGGAATAACACCAATTGGTAAATCTGTTTTTTTAAGTTTGTTTGTACCAATGTACCCACGGCCTCTAGTGACTGTAAGTTCAATATACAAACGAGAGTTTGCATCGCCACTTAATGTAGCAATATGATGTTCAGGATTAAGGATTTCAATCTCAGCAGGACATTTAATGTCTCCACCTGTTACAATACCTTCACCAGTAGCTTCAATGTAAACTACTTTTGGTTCCATATTATCACTAATGTCTTTAATAGCAAGACCTTTAATGTTTAATAGAATTTCAAGAACATCTTCTTTAACACCTGGGATACTACTAAATTCATGTAGTACACCTTCGATTTTAACACTACTAATTGCAGAGCCTGGAAGAGAGGAAGAAAGGATTCTGCGTAATCCATTTCCTAGGGTTGTCCCGTACCCTCTCTCTAGTGGTTCTACAATAAAACAGCCATATTTACCGTCAGGTGATATTTCTTTAATTTCAATTTGTGGTTTTTCAAATTCCAACACCCGATAAACCCTCCTTTAATATTAAAATAGTCTTTCGAGGGTGACGAACTATTACTTAGAGTAAAGCTCAACGATAAGTGTTTCTTGGATATCTGTATCAACTTGATCTCTTGTTGGAACTGCTTTAACAGTACCTTTAAGAGCTTCGATATCAGCTTCTAACCATTCTGGTACAATACGTGAACCTGTTACTTCAGCAATTTGTTTGAAGCGTTCGAAGCTTTTTGCATCTTCTTTAACTTCAATTACATCACCAATTTTAACTTGGTATGATGGAATATTAACTCTTTGACCGTTAACAGTAACAAGATTATGACGAACAACTTGTCTAGCTTCTGTACGAGAACGTCCAAGACCTAAGCGGAAAGCTACGTTGTCTAAACGAAGTTCAAGATTACGAAGTAAGTTTTCACCTGTGATGCCTGGTTGTGCATCAGCTTTTTCAAAGTAAGCTCTGAATTGGCCTTCAAGAACACCATAAATTCTTTTAGCTTTTTGTTTTTCACGTAACTGTAAGCCGTACTCTGATAATTTTCTTTTTTGTTGACCATGTTGACCTGGTGCATATGGTCTTCTTTCAATTGCACAAGCTGCTGTGAAGCATCTTTCGCCTTTAAGGAATAATTTTTTACCCTCACGACGGCATTGTTTACATTTCGCTCCAATATATCTAGCCATTTCTATTTACACCTCCTATTACACTCTTCTACGTTTTGGTGGACGACATCCGTTATGTGGTACAGGAGTTACATCTTTAATTAATGTTACTTCTAAACCAGCTGCTTGAAGTGCACGAATAGCTGCTTCACGCCCGGATCCTGGACCTTTTACCATTACTTCAACTGATTTTAAACCATGTTCCATTGCTGCTTTAGCTGCTGTTTCAGCCGCCATTTGAGCTGCGTATGGAGTTGATTTTCTAGAACCTCTGAAACCAAGGCCACCAGCACTTGCCCATGAAAGAGCGTTGCCGTTTGTATCAGTTAATGTAACCATTGTATTATTAAAAGTAGATTGGATATGAGCCATACCACGTTCTACATGTTTTCTGTCACGACGTCTACGAGTTGTACCCTTTTTTGCCGCTTTTTTTGCTGCTGCCATGAGACCTTAACCTCCTTTATTTAACTATTTTTTCTTGTTAGCTACTGTTTTCTTAGGACCTTTACGTGTACGAGCATTCGTTTTAGTTTTTTGTCCTCTTACTGGAAGGCCACGTCTATGACGGATTCCTCTATAGCAACCGATTTCCATTAATCGTTTAATGTTAAGGGCGATTTCACGACGAAGGTCACCTTCAACCATTTGAGTTTTATCAATGATGTCACGAAGTTTATTTACTTCTTCATCTGTTAAATCCTTAATTCTTGTGTCGAAATCAACACCTGCTTCTGTAAGGATTCTACGAGAACTTGGACGACCTATACCATAGATATAAGTAAGACCAACTTCAACACGCTTATTTTTTGGTAAGTCTACACCTGCAATACGTGCCATATAGTTTTGCACCTCCTATTGATTGATATATATATAATACAGCATTTACCATGAAATGCCGCAGCCGCTTAAAGTTAACTCACAAGGTAATATTATATCTCATCTTGTGACATAAATCAATGCATTTCGTAAAGCATTAACCTTGTTTTTGTTTGTGTTTTGGATTTTCACAGATAACGCAAACACGGCCTTTTCTTTTGATTACTTTACATTTTTCACATATCTTTTTAACAGATGGGCGTACTTTCATTTTCTGCTCTCCTTTCCGGTTACCATTTATTTAGAACGCCAAATAATTCGTCCCTTGGTTAAATCATATGGAGAAAGTTCCACAGTTACTTTATCACCCGGTAATACACGGATAAAATTCATACGAAGCTTTCCTGAGATATGAGCTAACACTTTGTGTCCGCCTTCGATCTCTACTTGGAACATCGCATTTGGTAACTTTTCTATCACTGTTCCCTCTACTTCAAAAACATCACCTTTTGCCAAGTTACAAACCTCCTCTATATAGAAGTCTTTATTAGATAAGCTTTTAATTCTTTACGAATCTCAGCATCTAATACGTTTTCTTCGATTAATTTTTGTTTGAGCCTTTGAATGACTTCATCGGTTCTTTGAATATGTTTATACTTTTTACGCTTAGGTTTTTCTAAGAGTCTTAGATCTCCGTCTGCAAGGTAAGCATATTCTTCTTCTAAACTAACTACTATAAATGCTTTGCCATAATCTCTACCACATTTTGAAAATACTACCTGACCTACTTCTAAGTCTCTCATTATTTTTCACCCTCATCTTTCGACCTGAGTGTTAAAATCATTGGTTCATCATCTGTAATCACAATAGTATTCTCATAATGAGCTGATGGCAGCCCATCTCTAGTTACAAAAGTCCAGTCATCATCCAAGCATTTTACTTGATAGGTTCCCATGTTAATCATAGGCTCAATAGCAAGTGCCATACCCTTTTCAAGCTTTACACCACGACCTGGTGCCTTATAGTTAGGCACTTGAGGATCTTCATGTAACGCTTCACCGATACCATGACCAACTAAGTCTCTTACTACACCGTATCCAAAGGATTCTGCATAGTCTTGAATAGCTTTAGATATCTGTCCTAAATGATTGCCAGCTTTTGCGTATTTTAGTCCTTCAAAGAAACACTGCTTTGTAACTTCAATTAGTTTCAAAACATCAGGTGATACATCTCCGACTGGATAAGTTCGTGCAGCATCAGAATGATACCCTTTATAGTATACCCCAAGGTCAACACTTACTATGTCACCT
Organism: Niameybacter sp.; assembly: GCF_036655075.1. Taxonomy (NCBI): domain Bacteria; kingdom Bacillati; phylum Bacillota; class Clostridia; order Lachnospirales; family Lachnospiraceae; genus Niameybacter; species Niameybacter sp. The sequence continues at coordinate 81,637 of NZ_JAVVQU010000001.1, forward strand.
TGTTTGAGTTTTCTTGCACCTGGAATTCCATGTACAACTTCATCATTGATAGATACACACGCCGAAGCTGGATAGCCACCGTATCCTTTAAAGGATGGTATAGCATGCTTACTCGTAATAAACTTATAAGCAACCTGATCTAACTCCTTAGTCGTTACACCTGGTTTAACATGCTTTGCCACCAGTTCATGCGCTTCTATAAGTATCTGGGCAGACTCTTGCATTAACTTAATTTCCTCGTCGGATTTAATGGGAATTGGCATTTTAGTTCACTCCTAATGCTTTCTTTACCCTTGCACGCACTTCATCTACAGTTCCTACACCATCAATGCAAAGTACCTTACCTTGCATTTGATAGTGATTGATAAGAGGTTTAGTTTGTGCATGATAAACTTCTAATCTTTTCTTAACTGTATCTTCTTTGTCATCTTCTCTTTGGATCAGATGAGTAGAACATTCATTACAAATACCTGATACTGTTTCTACTTTGAATAGTTTATGATATGAAGCGCCGCAGCTAGGACAAACAGTTCTACCAGCCATACGTTCAATAATAACTTCATCTGGTACTTCTACATCGAGTACACAGTCAATTGGTTTACCGATCTCTTTTAGCATTGCATCCAATGCTTGTGCTTGTGGTATAGTTCTTGGAAAACCATCTAAAATCATTCCATTATCACAATCTTCTTGAACTATACGATCTTTGACAAGTTCTAATACGAGCTCATCAGGTACCAACTTACCTTCATCCATGTATTTTTTAGCTTCTTGACCTAACTCAGTATTTTTTGAGATATGTTCTCTAAAAATGTTTCCTGTTGAGATCGTTGGAATATTGTATAGTTTCATAAGCATTTCTGCTTGTGTGCCCTTACCTGCTCCAGGTGCACCTAATAATATTAATCTCATTACGGCAACCCCCAATTCTAATTCTTATAGAAATCCTTTATAGTGACGCATAAGCATCTGTGATTCTAATTGTTTAACTGTTTCAAGTGCAACACCAACTACGATAAGGAGTGAAGTTCCACCAAATTGTACGGACATCTTGAAGATGGCACCAAGCACTAATGGTGAAAGAGCTAAGATCGCAAGGAAAATGGCTCCCATTAAAGTAATATGAGTTGCTGTCTTTGAAAGGTAGTCAGATGTTGGTTTACCTGGACGAATACCAGGGATGAAACCACCACCCTTTTTAAGGTTTGCTGCTATATCCATAGGATTAAATGCAATTGTAGAATAGAAGAATGCAAATGCAAAGATTAGTACTACGTAGAGTACTGCACCAAATGGATGAGTCCATCTGAGCCATTGAATTGCAGTCTGCCAAAATTCACTAGGAGTCTTAACAAATAAATTTGTTACTGTCTCTGGGAATTGAATAAGTGACATTGCAAAGATAACAGGAAGTACACCTGCAAGGTTTACTTTGATTGGAATACTTTGGGATTGACCACCGTATACCTTTCTACCTGCTACACGTTTTGCATATTGTACAGATATTCTTCTTTCACCAAGTGACATAAGTACTGTGAATCCAATCATAACTACAAATAATAAAACTAGAATAGCAACTTTAACATAATTATCATATGCTAGTAGGCTTATTGCTCCTTGTGGAAGTCTAGAAACGATGTTGATAAAGATGATTAAGGAAATACCATTTCCTATACCCTTTTCAGTAATCTGTTCACCTATCCACATTACTAACATAGAACCAGCAATAAATGAAATGAATGCAAGTGCAAATACTAGCATATTCTTCTCAACCAAAACATTTGATTGATATAGCATATATGTTGTTCCACCTGCTTGCATCATAGCAAGAACTAATGTTACATATCTAGTATACTTGTTGATCTTCTTACGACCGTCTTCGCCTTCTTTTGATAGCTCTTCTAATCTAGTAATAGCGATAGTTAATAGTTGAATGATAATAGATGCTGTAATATAAGGTCCTACACCAAAGGCAAAGAGTGCCATTTGGCTAAAGGCCCCACCAGTAATAGCATTCATAAGCCCTAACATGCCGTTAGAGTTTTGACCTAATACTTGTTCAACAGCAATTGGATCGATGCCTGGAACCGGAACATGAGCTCCAATTCTAACAAGGGCAAACATCCATAGGGTAAAAATTATCTTTTTTCGCAGTTCTGGTACACTCCATGCATTTTTAAGAGTTTTAAACACCTACATCACCTCTGCTTTTCCACCCACAGCTTCAATTTTTTCTACAGCGCCAGCACTAAATGCGTTAGCTTGAACTGTAATTTTTTTAGTAAGATCACCTTTAGCAAGGATTTTAACACCATCTCTAGTGTTTTTAACGATACCTGCTTCTACCATAGCGTTGATTGTTACAACAGCGCCATCTTCGAAACGATTAAGCATATCAACATTGATTGCTACGATATCTTTGCTGTTACGGTTAGTAAATCCACGTTTTGGTAAACGTCTGTAAAGAGGCATTTGACCCCCTTCAAAACCTGGTCTAACTCCGCCACCGCTTCTTGCTTTTTGTCCTTTATGGCCTTTACCGGCAGTTTTACCGTTACCGGAACCATGTCCTCTACCTGTACGGAAAGAATCTTTTTTAGATCCTTCAACTGGTCTTAATGAGCTTAAATTCATACTTTGCACCTCCTTTACTAAATCAATAATTATTCGTTGATTTCTTCTACTTTAACTAAATGTCTAACTTGTGCAATCATACCACGGATAGCATCGTTATCTTGGTGGATGTTTGTACTGTTCATTTTTCTTAATCCGAGCGCTTCGATAGTTTTTTTATGCTTTGGAATTGCCCCGATTGTGGATTTTACTAAAGTTACTTTTAAATTAGCCACTGACTATTCCTCCTATCCTAGAAGCTCTTCTACAGTTTTTCCACGAAGTTTTGCAACTTGAGCTGGAGTTTTAAGCCCTGCAAGACCTTCGATTGTAGCATGAACTACGTTTTTCTTATTGTTTGATCCTAAAGATTTTGTTCTGATATTACGGATACCTGCAAGTTCAAGTACAGCACGCGCTGGACCACCTGCGATAACTCCAGTACCTTCTTTAGCTGGCTTAAGAAGAACGTTTGCACTACCGAATACACCTGTGAATTCATGGTAGATACTATCAGCATTATTTCTTTCAACGAAGATAAGGTTTTTCTTAGCATCTTCAATTCCTTTTCTGATTGCATCAGGAATTTCCATAGCTTTTCCTAAACCTACACCTACGTGTCCGTTTCCATCTCCTACTACTACTAAAGCAGAGAAACGGAATGTACGACCACCTTTAACTACTTTTGTTACACGTTTAATAGTAACAACTTTTTCTTTTAATTCCAAAGAATTTGGATTAATATTAAGTCTTTTAGCCACCGTCTGTCCCTCCTTTACTAGAATTGTAACCCAGCTTCACGAGCTGCGTCTGCTAATGCTTTTACTCTACCATGGTATAAGAAACCACCACGGTCAAATACTACTTCTTCGATACCATTAGCAAGTGCTTTTTTAGCAATTGCAGTACCAACAGCAGCTGCTGCTTCTATGTTAGAACCAACTTTGATGTCAAGATCTTTTTCAACTGTAGAAGCTGCTACTAATGTTACAGCTTTTACATCATCAATAATTTGAGCGTAGATGTGTTTTTCACTTCTGAATACTGCAAGTCTAGGTCTTTGAGCAGTACCTTGGATCTTGTTACGAAGTTTTCTATGTTTTTGAACACGAACTTTACTACGTGATTGTTTATTGATCATTTAATTCACCCCTTTACTATTATTTTTTACCTGTTTTACCTACTTTACGTCTGATTACTTCGTCAATGTATTTAATACCTTTACCTTTGTATGGCTCTGGTGCACGTTTTGAACGAATATCAGCAGCAAATTGGCCAACGAGTTCTTTATTGATACCTGCAACAGTGATTTTGTTAGTTCCTTCAACTGTTGTTGTGATACCTTCTGGATCTTCCATTTCTACTGGGTGAGAGTATCCTAATGAAAGAACTAATTTTGTTCCTTGTTTTTGTGCTCTGTAACCAACACCGTTGATCTCTAACACTTTTGCGTAACCATTAGCTACACCTTCGATCATGTTAGCGATAAGTGTTCTAGTTAAACCATGAAGAGCTTTATTTCTTTTTAAATCATTTGGTCTAGTAACAACCACTTGATTTTCTTCGATCGCAATGTTCATTGCACTGTCAAATGATTTTGTTAATGTTCCTTTAGGACCTTTAACTTCTACGATGTTAGCTTCGCTAACAGTAATAGTTACGCCTGCTGGAATCTCAACTGGTAATCTACCAATACGTGACATGCTCGCACCTCCTTAAACTTTTGCTGTTTATTACCAAATAAATGCTATTACTTCTCCACCAACACTAAGTTTTCTAGCTTCTTTATCAGCTATAACACCTTTGTTAGTTGAAATGATTGCTGTACCAAGTCCACCTAAAACTTTTGGTAAGTTTTCTGAGTCAGCGTATACGCGAAGACCTGGTTTAGAGATTCTTTTAATCCCTGAAATAACTTTTTCATTTTTATCTTTGCCGTATTTAAGAGTAATACGGATAGTTTCTTTAACACCATCAGCTGTTACATCATAAGCTTTGATGTATCCTTCATTTAATAAGATCTCAGCAATCGCTTTTTTAATTTTAGAAGATGGAACTTCTACTGTATCGTGTTTAGCCACGTTAGCGTTTCTGATTCTTGTTAACATATCTGCAATTGGATCGCTCATCATCATAATTCGTTACCTCCTTTCTGGTATTACCAGCTTGCTTTTTTAACGCCTGGAATTTGACCTTTATATGCTAGTTCTCTAAAGCAAATACGACAAATACCAAATTTTCTAATGTACGCATGTGGACGTCCACAAATACGACATCTGCTATATTCTTGAGTTGAAAATTTTGCAGGTCTAGCTTGCTTAACTTTCATAGATGTTTTTGCCATGTAGATACCCTCCTTATTTTTGGAATGGCATTCCGAATTGTTTCAACAGTTCACGAGATTCTTCATCTGTGTTTGCTGTTGTAACAATAATAACGTCCATACCACGCACTTTATCAATTTTATCATATTCGATTTCTGGGAAAATGATTTGTTCTTTAATACCTAATGAATAGTTACCACGACCATCGAAAGCAGTTGCACTTACACCACGGAAGTCACGTACACGTGGAAGAGCAAGGTTTACTAAACGATCAAGGAATTCATACATTTTTTCACCACGAAGAGTTACTTTACATCCGATTGGCATACCTTCACGAAGTTTGAAAGCAGCAACTGATTTTTTAGCTCTTGTAGTAACCACTTTTTGGCCAGAGATTTTCTCCATATCGCCAATAGCGTTTTCTAATACTTTTGCATTGTCTTTCGCTTCACCAACACCCATGTTGATTACGATTTTTTCGATTTTAGGAGCTTGAAGTTTGTTTTTGTATTCAAACTTTTCTACCATAGCATCGACAATTTGTTCATTATAAATATCTTTTAATCTACTCATAGTTTAACGTCCTCCTTTCGCTAATTAGTCAATTACTGAACGACCGTTTTTTGTAATTGCTACACGAACTTTTTTGTCATCTTTGATTTCTACGCCTAAACGAGCAGGAGCTCCGTTTAAAGAGTACATAACGTTTGAAAGATGAATTGGGAATTCTTTTTCAACACGTCCACCTTGACCCATTGCGTTAGGTTTTTGATGTTTGAAACCTTGGTTAACACCGTCAACTAATACACGTCCATTTTTACGATCGATGAAAGTGATATTGCCTTCTTTACCTTTATCTTTACCAGCAATAACGATTACTCTATCGCCTTTTTTTAACTTAGTTTTCATGTCTTACACCTCCTTATAGAACTTCTGGAGCAAGTGATAAGATTTTTGTAAATTTCTTATCTCTTAATTCTCTCGCAACTGGTCCAAAAATACGAGTTCCTCTTGGGTTTTTATCTTCTTTGATGATAACAGCAGCGTTTTCATCAAATCTGATGTAAGATCCATCTGGTCTTCTAATTTCTTTTACAGTACGAACTACAACAGCCTTCACAACGTCACCTTTTTTAACAACGCCACCTGGTGTTGCATCTTTAACAGTAGCAACGATAATATCGCCAACACCTGCATATCTTCTTGTAGAGCCACCTAATACACGGATACAAAGAATTTCTTTAGCTCCTGTATTGTCTGCTACTCTTAATCTACTTTCTTGTTGGATCATGAGAAGTGCCCTCCTTTCAAGATTACTAAACTTATTTTACTTTTTCTACGATTTCAACAAGTCTAAAACGTTTTGACTTGGATAATGGTCTTGTTTCCATAACTCTTACACGGTCACCGATTTCACATTCATTGTTTTCATCATGTGCATGAAGTTTGTATGTTTTTTTGATGATTTTTCCGTAAAGAGGATGTTTTACACTGTTTACAACGGCAACTGTAATAGTTTTGTCCATCTTGTTACTAACTACATTACCTACTAATGTTTTACGTAAATTTCTTTCTGCCACGATTTCTCCTCCTCTCTATTACACTGCTTGTTTTTGTGTAATAATAGTTTGAATACGCGCAATGTTTCTTCTAACATCTTTGATTCTTGCTGTATTATCTAATTGGTTGGTAGCGTTTTGGAATCTTAAGTTGAAAAGTTCTTTTTTCGCATTCACCAATTCGATATTTAATTCTTCAGCTGATTTTGCTCTTAAATCTTCTAAGAATGCTTTAGTTTTCACTACCATCACCTACCATTTCTTGTTCAGCACGAGATGCAATCTTACATTTCATTGGTAATTTATGAATTGCAAGTCTTAACGCTTCTCTTGCTACTTCTTCTGCTACACCTGATAATTCGAACATAACACGACCTGGTTTAACTACTGCAACCCAGTATTCTGTAGATCCTTTACCAGAACCCATGCGTGTTTCAGCTGGTTTAGCTGTTACTGGTTTATCAGGGAAAATTTTGATCCAGACTTTACCACCACGTTTGATGTAACGTGTCATCGCAATACGAGCAGCTTCGATTTGGTTTGATGTAATCCAACTTGGTTCCATAGCAACGATACCGAATTCACCGTAAGTGATTTTATTTCCACGGGTAGCTTGGCCTTTCATACGTCCACGGAACTGTTTGCGACGTTTTACTCTTTTAGGCATTAACATTAGTTATCGCTCCCTTCCCTTTTAGCTTTTTGAGGAAGTACTTCTCCTTTGTAGATCCATACTTTAACACCGATTTTACCATATGTTGTATCTGCTTCTGCAAATCCATAGTCAATATCAGCTCTTAATGTTTGAAGTGGAATAGTACCTTCTGAATATTGTTCTGTACGTGCCATTTCAGCACCACCTAAACGACCTGAACATCCTACTTTAATACCTTTAGCACCGAATTTTTGAGCTTTACCAATCGCTTGTTTCATAGCACGACGGAAAGATACACGGTTTTCTAATTGAAGCGCGATGTTTTCTGCTGTTAATTGAGCAGAAGTTTCTGGTCTTTTAACTTCAACAATGTTAATTGAAACTTTTGAAGTTGTAAGTTTTTCTACTTCTTTACGAAGAGAATCAATTGATGCTCCACCTTTACCGATAACGATACCTGGTTTTGATGTATAAACATGAATTCTTATACGTTTTGACATTCTTTCGATATCAATTTTATCGATGCCAGCAGTATAAAGTTTCTTTTTGATATATTTTCTGATTGTATTATCTTCTACGAGGTAGTTAGCGAAGTCTGTTTTATCAGCGTACCATTTAGCACTCCAGTCTTTGATAACTCCTACTCTTAATCCATGAGGATTGACTTTTTGACCCATACCGAACCTCCTTATCTCTCATTTACTACCACAGTAATGTGGCTTGTTTGTTTGTGGATGCTATAAGCACGGCCTTGAGCACGAGGACGGATTCTCTTAAGAGTTGGTCCTTGAGTTGCGTATGCTTCTTCAACAAATAATTTGCTTACGTCCATACCATTGTTATGTTCTGCGTTAGCAATAGCTGATTTTAATACTTTTTCAATAATATCAGCTGCATATCTTGGTGTGTAAGCTAAGATAGCGAGTGCAGTTTGCACATCTTTACCTTTGATTTGATCAAGTACAATTTTCGCTTTTGTAGTAGAAACACGTACAAATGTTACTTTTGCAGTTGGTCTGTTATCATTGTTTTGATTTCTTTCTCTTTTTATCTGGGTTCTGTGTCCTTTTGCCATCGTAAGACCTCCTTCCGATATTATTTATTAGCGAACTCTTGATTTTTTCTCAGCGTCTTTACCATGTCCACGGTAAGTTCTTGTTAATGCGAATTCACCAAGTTTATGTCCTACCATATCTTCTGTAATGAATACAGGAACATGTTTTCTACCATCATGAAGGGCGATTGTATGTCCTACCATTTGTGGGAAGATTGTTGAACGACGTGACCAAGATTTAATTACTTTTTTATCATCAACAGCATTCATTGCGTCAATTTTATTAAGTAAGCGTTGATCTGCGAATGGTCCTTTTTTAACTGAACGAGCCATTAAAGATGCCTCCTTTCAAAAACTTAAATTTATTTGTTACGTGAACGTACAATATATTTATTTGAATGTTTGTTTTTCTTTCTTGTTTTGTATCCAAGAGCTGGTTTACCCCAAGGAGTACATGGATTTGGACGTCCAATTGGAGATCTACCTTCCCCACCACCATGAGGGTGATCGTTAGGGTTCATTACAGAACCACGAACTGTTGGGCGGATACCCATGTGACGTTTACGTCCAGCTTTACCAATTGTGATAAGTTCGTGATCAATGTTACCAACTTGTCCAATAGTAGCTTTACAATCGATTGGTAATAAACGCATTTCTCCTGATGGAAGTTTAACTGTTGCGAATTTACCTTCTTTAGCCATAAGTTGAGCTGACATACCTGCAGAACGAACTAATTGTCCACCTTTGCCTGGTTTCATTTCAATGTTATGAACTGTTTGACCTACTGGAATATCTCTCATTCTAAGAGTATTACCAATACGGATTTCTGCAGTTTCACCACTCATTACTTTTTCTCCTGCTTTTAAACCATGAGGAGCTAAGATATAGCGTTTTTCGCCATCTGCATAGCTAAGTAATGCAATGTTTGCTGTTCTGTTTGGATCGTATTCGATACCTACTACTGTAGCTGGAACACCATCTTTATTACGTTTGAAGTCGATTACTCTGTATTTAACTTTGTAACCGCCGCCACGGTGACGAACAGTGATTTTACCTTGATTATTTCTACCTGAATGTTTCTTTAATGTTACAATTAAAGACTTCTCAGGAGTTGTTTTTGTGATTTCTTCAAAAGTTGAAGAAGTCATATGTCTTCTAGAAGGGGTATATGGTCTATACTTTTTGATACCCATTACTGTTTCACTCCTTTCAATCGTGTAAGTTACACATAGCCGTGTGTTTCATCTTTTTCTATTTAACTACATTCCTTGGAAAAAGTCAATGTCTTTACTTGCTTCTGTAAGTTTTACGATTGCTTTTTTGTATTTGTTAGTTTTTCCAACTGATTTTCCACGACGTTTTGTTTTTCCATCGTAGTTCATTGTGTTTACTTTGTCTACTTTAACGCCGTCAAACATTTTTTCTACTGCATCTTTAACTTGAGATTTTGTAGCAGTTGGGTGTACTAGGAATGTATATTTCTTTTCAGCCATATCGTTCATACTTTTTTCAGTAACGACTGGTTTTAAAATGACGTCATAGAATTTTAAATCTGCCATTATGCGTACACCTCCTCAATTTTAGCTAATGCTTCTTTTGTTACTACAACTGTATCGTATTTTAAGATGTCGTATACGTTAATGTTGTTTACGTTTGCAGTTTTAATACCTTGAATATTACGTGCTGCTAACATAACATTTTTACTAACGTCTGTAGCTCTACCTTCAGTTACTTTATCTTCAGTTACGATTAATGCTTTTTTAAGTTCTAATGCACCTAAAACGTTAACCATAGCTTTAGTTTTAGCTTCAGCTAATGCTAATTCATCTAATACGATAAATTTGTTCTCTTGAACTCTTGTTGTAAGAGCTGATTTAAGAGCAATTAATTTTTCTGTTCTGTTCATTTTGAATGAATAGTCACGTGGTTTTGGAGCGAATACTACCCCACCACCTGTCCATTGTGGTGAACGAATAGAACCTTGTCTAGCTCTACCTGTACCTTTTTGTTTCCATGGTTTTCTACCACCACCACGTACTTCTGCACGTGTTTTAGCACTTTGAGTTCCTTGTCTTCTATTAGCAAGATATGCTAATACAGCACTGTGAACTAAATTTTCTTTTACTTCTACAGCAAAGATTGAATCTACTAATTCAACTTCACCAACTTGTTGTCCGTTCATATTTAAAACAGATACGTTTGCCATCTTTATTCCTCCTTTCTCAAGCAGCCTTATGCTTTAACGCTGTCTTTGATTGTAATGATTGTTCCTTTTGAACCTGGAACAGCTCCTTTTACAAGGATTAAGTTTTTGTCTGCATCTACTCTTACAACTTCAAGGTTTTGAACTGTAATTTGAATGCTACCCATATGTGATGGAAGGCCTTTACCTTTCATAACACGTCCTGGGCTAGTAGCAGCTCCCATAGAACCTGCAACTCTATGTGATTTAGAACCGTGACCCATTGGTCCACGACTTTGGTTGTATTTTTTAATTGCGCCTTGGTAACCTTTACCTTTAGAGATACCTACAACGTCAATTTTATCACCAGCAGCGAATGCGTCAGCTTTGATTTCTGTACCTACTTCGTAAGCAGAAATATCTTCTAAACGGAATTCTTTTAAGTGTTTCTTAGCAGTAACACCTGCTTTTGCAAAGTGACCTTTTTGTGGTTTGATAAGTTGTTTTTCTTTGGCATCAACAAAACCTAATTGAATTGCTTCATAACCATCGTTATCAACTGTTTTCTTTTGAACTACTGTACATGGGCCAGCTTCTAATACAGTAACTGGGATTAACATGTTAGCGTCATTGAAAATTTGTGTCATACCAATTTTTTTAGCTAAAATTGCTTTTTTCATCCTTTACACCTCCTAATATCTACAGCGGATTATCAACTTGGATAATCATTCTAGACGATTAATAACCGTCTTTAGTTTGGTTCTTACTATCTAGCATCAACTTTGATATCAACACCAGCTGGTAAGTCAAGACGCATTAATGCATCACCAGTTTTTGGTGTAGCTTCAACGTCAATTAATCTCTTATGAGTTCTCATTTCGAACTGCTCTCTAGAGTCTTTGTACTTGTGTACAGCACGTAAGATTGTTACTACTTCCTTTTTAGTTGGAAGTGGAATTGGTCCACTTACTGTTGCTCCAGTTTTTTTCGCAATATCAACGATTTGCGCTGCAGTTTGATCGATTAATTTGTGATCATAAGCTTTTAATGTGATACGGATTTTTGGGCTTGCCATAAAAAAAGTCCCCTCCTTTTCGTACTTTATTTGAAGCAGCACGACCAGTGGAAACTGTACACTCATCCAGGTGTTTCGTAAGTTTAACTTATACAGGGTTTCCCCTATGCATACTACTCTTACGGAACCTATTAAAATGATACAGTGACTTGTCGTCTGGTTTCATGAACCGGACATTCGCTCCTCAGAAATTTACCTAACTAGTAGGCTGTAACCTTCTGAATCATCGTTCTCAATGTCACAACAACTTGATTATACATGATGTTACATGTTATTACAAGGTTTTTTTTGCTTTTTTATGCGATAATTTTTTCCAGTCGCATCTGTGGAGTTCTTATCGCGATGTACTATCTATTATACATGTTATTTAGGATTTGAAAAGTGTAATCTATTGGTAATTTATCTTTCTCCTATATCTATCCTTTCTTTACGTTTAAATTTAAGGTCTCCCCCTTAAGCTACACGTTCTATTATAATCTATTCTTTCTCTACATACTTCTCCTTAGATAGATATTAACGCTCTTGTTCTCTATAGGCAAGTATTCTCTTTCTTGTTTCTGTTTCTTGACTCACTAGCGTCCAAGTTCTCCTGAAGAGAAGGAAATACTTCCTATCTTAATTTGATAGTCTTTAAAATAAAAAAGCACATCCACAAGGGATGTGCTTTAAAATCTATTAAGATAGATTATTCAACGATTGATGCAACAGCACCGGAACCTACTGTACGTCCACCTTCACGAATAGCGAAACGAAGACCTTGAGCCATCGCGATTGGATGGATAAGTTCGATTGTCATTTCGATATTGTCGCCAGGCATACACATTTCTGTACCTTCTGGTAACTCGATAACGCCTGTTACGTCAGTTGTACGGAAGTAGAATTGTGGTCTGTAGTTAGAGAAGAATGGTTTATGACGGCCACCCTCTTCTTTTTTAAGAACGTATACTTGAGCTTTGAATTTTGTATGTGGTGTAATTGAACCTGGTTTACAAAGTACTTGACCACGTTCGATTTCTGTTCTTTGGATACCACGAAGAAGTGCACCGATGTTATCACCAGCTTGAGCTTGATCAAGAAGTTTACGGAACATTTCTACTCCTGTACAAATAACTTTACGTGTTTCTTCATGAATACCTACTAATTCAACTTCATCTTGAACTTTAAGGATACCAGCTTCTACTCTACCTGTAGCAACTGTACCACGACCTGTGATAGAGAATACATCTTCTACTGGCATTAAGAAGCTTTTATCAACGTCACGTTCTGGAGTTGGGATATATTCATCAATGATATCGAATAATTCAACAATTTTATCTCCCCATGGACCCATTGGATCGTTAAGAGCTTGAAGAGCTGAACCACGAATGATTGGTGTATCATCGCCTGGGAATTCGTAATCATTTAATAATTCACGGATTTCCATTTCAACTAATTCTAATAACTCATCATCATCTACCATATCACATTTGTTTAAGAAAACAACGATGTATGGAACACCAACTTGGCGTGATAATAAGATATGTTCACGAGTTTGAGCCATAGGACCATCTGTAGCTGCACAAACAAGGATTGTACCATCCATTTGAGCTGCACCAGTGATCATGTTTTTAACGTAGTCAGCATGTCCTGGACAGTCAACGTGTGCGTAGTGACGAGCTGGAGTTTCGTACTCAACGTGAGCAGTAGAGATTGTGATACCACGTTCTCTTTCTTCTGGAGCTTTATCGATGTTCGCGAAGTCTACAGCTTCACCGAAACCGTATCTTTCATGAAGAGTTTTTGTGATTGCAGCTGTTAAAGTTGTTTTACCGTGGTCAACGTGGCCGATTGTACCAATGTTAACGTGTGGTTTGGTTCTTTCAAATTTAGCTTTAGCCATTTTGAATTTCCTCCTTTTATTTGGCTGAGTTTTACTCAGATTAATTTCATTATATTTAATTTCCAGCTACTTTGCAAGTAGCTGGAAATGTAAATCTATCTAAAAAATTATGCTTTTTTGTCAGCGATAACTTTTTCTTGAACATTTTTAGGACATTGTTCATAGTGATGGAATTCCATTGAGTAGTTACCACGACCTTGAGTTCTTGAACGAAGGTCAGTAGCGTAACCAAACATTTCTGAAAGTGGAACATATGCTCTAATTTCTTGAGCACCACTTCTAGCTTCCATACCTTCCATACGACCACGACGTGAGTTAATGTTACCAATAACATCACCCATGTAATCATCTGGAACAGTAACGATAACTTTCATGATTGGTTCAAGAAGTAATCCACCAGCTTTTTTCATAGCATCCTTAACTGCAAGTGAACCTGCAACTTTGAAAGCCATTTCTGATGAATCGACATCATGGTATGATCCATCGTAACAATCAGCTTTAACACCAACTAATTGGTAACCAGCAAGTGGTCCACTTGAAAGCGCTTCTTGAATCCCTTTGTCAACAGCTGGGATGTATTCTCTAGGAATAGAACCACCTGTAACAGAGTTAATGAATTCATAAGTTTTTTCTGAGTTAGGGTCAAGTCTTGAGAAGCGAACTTTACAGTGACCGTATTGTCCACTACCGCCTGATTGACGTACGAATTTAGAATCGATGTCAACATCTTTAGCAAGTGTTTCTCTGTAAGAAACTTGAGGAGCACCAACGTTAGCTTCTACTTTGAATTCACGAAGTAAACGGTCAACGATGATCTCAAGGTGAAGTTCACCCATACCTGCAATGATAGTTTGTCCTGTTTCTGTATCTGTGTAAGTCTTGAATGTTGGATCTTCCTCTGCAAGTTTTGAAAGAGCAATACCCATTTTTTCTTGACCAGCTTTTGTTTTTGGTTCAATAGCAACAGAGATAACTGGCTCTGGGAATACCATTGACTCAAGGATAACTGGGTGATTTTCATCACAAAGTGTATCCCCTGTTGTAGTTCCTTTAAGACCTACAGCAGCTGCGATATCTCCAGCGTATACTTTATCGATATCTTTACGATCGTTAGCATGCATCTGTACGATACGGCTAATACGTTCTTTTTTACCTTTTACTGAGTTGAATACGTATGAACCTGCTTCAAGTGTACCTGAGTAAACACGGAAGAATGCAAGCTTACCTACGAATGGGTCAGTCATGATTTTGAATGCAAGAGCAGCAAATGGTTCTTCATCAGATGAATGTTTCTCCATTTCTTCTCCTGTTTCAGGATCGACCCCTCTAATTGATGGAATATCTGTTGGTGCTGGCATGTATGCCACAACAGCGTCAAGTAATCTTTGAACCCCTTTATTTCTGTATGCTGTACCACAGAATACAGGAATAATTTGAACATTGATTACAGCTTGACGAAGTGCTGCTTGTAACTCATCAAGAGAAATTTCTTCTCCATCGAAATATTTCATCATAAGCTCTTCATCTGTTTCACAGATAGCTTCGATTGCAGCAGCTCTATATTCTTCAGCTTTATCAACCATATCAGCTGGAATCTCTACACAGTCAATGTCTTTTCCAAGATCATCTTTGTAGATATAAGCTTTGTTTTCTAATAAGTCGATGATTCCTACGAAATCATCTTCTGCACCGATTGGTAATTGCATTGGTACAGCATTTGCACCAAGACGTTCTCTCATCATGTTTACAGCATTATAGAAGTCAGCTCCCATAATGTCCATTTTATTAACGAAAGCCATACGTGGTACTTGGTATTTGTCAGCTTGACGCCAAACAGTCTCTGATTGTGGCTCAACGCCACCTTTAGCACAGAATACACCAACAGCAGCATCAAGTACACGTAATGAACGTTCTACTTCTACAGTGAAGTCAACGTGTCCTGGAGTATCGATGATGTTGATACGGTTTTCTTTCCAGAAACAAGTTGTTGCAGCAGATGTGATAGTAATACCACGTTCTTGCTCTTGTTCCATCCAGTCCATAGTAGCTCCACCTTCATGAGTTTCCCCAATCTTGTGATTTCTACCTGTATAGAAAAGAATACGTTCTGTAAGAGTTGTTTTACCTGCATCAATGTGCGCCATGATACCAATATTTCTGGTACGCTCAAGTGGATAATCTCTTCCTGCCAAGGTAATTCCTCCTTAAGGTTAAAAAACCTAGAATCTGTAATGAGCAAATGCTTTGTTTGCTTCTGCCATTTTGTGTGTATCTTCTTTTTTCTTAACTGATCCACCTGTATTGTTAAGTGCATCTAAAATCTCAGCAGCTAATGCTTCGATTGTTGTTCTTTCTCCACGGTTACGTGTGTAAGCTGTTAACCAACGAAGTCCTAATGTTTGGCGTCTTTCTGGACGAACCTCCATTGGTACTTGGTAAGTAGCACCTCCTACACGGCGTGCTTTTACTTCTAAAACTGGCATGATATTCTCTAAAGCTTCTTGGAACACCTCTAAAGCATCTCTACCTGTTTTCTCAGCAATGATGTCGAATGCACCATATACTATTTTTTGTGCAGTTCCTCTTTTACCATCAAGCATAATCTTGTTAATTAATTTAGTAACAAGTTTACTGTTGTATAATGGATCCGCTAATACGTCTCTTTTTGCTATATGTCCTTTACGTGGCACGGTCTTCCCTCCTTAACTAAAATTGTGATAAATCATCGGTACTCGTCCCCAGTAGGGGATCGTGCGTGCCCTAATCTCATCTATATTAAACGCTTAGTAAGCAGTTTATATTCATAAGCGGGCACCAATAAGTGCTAAGCACTCATCTTAAAATTATTTTTTTGCTTGTTTTGGTTTTTTAGCACCGTATTTAGAACGAGCTTGGTTTCTTTTAGCAACCCCAGCTGTATCTAAAGTACCACGTACGATATGGTAACGTGTACCTGGTAAGTCTTTTACTCTACCACCACGGATTAAAACAACACTATGTTCCTGTAAGTTATGTCCTTCACCTGGAATGTAAGCTGTTACTTCGATTCCGTTTGTAAGACGTACTCTGGCAATCTTACGAAGAGCAGAGTTAGGTTTCTTAGGTGTTGCTGTTTTTACTGCTGTACATACACCTCTTTTTTGTGGAGCAGAGATATCTGTAGCGCGTTTTTGTAAAGAGTTAAACCCTTTTTGTAACGCTGGTGCAGTAGATTTTTTCTCGATTGATTTTCTGCCTTTACGTACTAATTGATTAAATGTAGGCATTCTGGCACCTCCTCGCTTAATGAATAATTCCTGCTTATGCAGTATTTACTGTGCAAACTATCACACACTGAACGATTTTAACACTCTCACTTGCAAATGTCAAGGTCGAATTAAAATGGTAAAAAAAGGTCACCTCCTAAATAGGCGACCTTTTTCCATTATTAACCTTCTGTTACTTCGACACCTATCTTACGATATCTGTCCATACCAGTACCAGCAGGAATAAGTTTACCAATAATTACATTCTCTTTTAGACCAATAAGTGGATCCATTTTACCTTTAATAGCTGCTTCTGTAAGAACTCTTGTTGTTTCTTGGAAAGAAGCTGCAGATAAGAAAGATTCTGTCGCAAGAGAAGCTTTTGTGATACCTAGTAGTGTAGTTTTACCTATAGCACCTTCTAGCCCTTCAGAAGCCATTTTATCGTTTACATCCTCAAATTCAAGGATATCCACTAAGCTACCTGGAAGTAAATCTGTATCACCATTTTCTTCAATTTTAACTTTTTTGAGCATTTGACGAACGATAACCTCAACGTGTTTATCGTTGATATCTACCCCTTGAAGACGATATACGCGTTGAACTTCTTGAAGCATGTAATCTTGTACGCCACGTACACCCTTAATTTTAAGGATATCATGTGGGTTAACACTACCTTCTGTCAGCTCATCACCAGCTTCAATATAAGCTCCGTCTAGTACTTTAATACGTGAACCATAAGGAATAAGGTAAGTTTTAGCTTGACCATCTTCATTATCTGTAATTGTTACTTCACGTTTTTTCTTAGTTTCTGTAATTGTTACAACACCTGGGAACTCTGCAATGATTGCAAGCCCTTTTGGTTTACGTGCTTCGAATAACTCTTCGATACGTGGAAGACCTTGAGTGATGTCATCTCCCGCGATACCACCTGTATGGAAAGTACGCATTGTAAGCTGTGTACCTGGCTCACCGATTGACTGAGCAGCGATAATCCCTACAGATTCCCCTACTCTTACTTCGTTACCAGATGCCATGTTTGCACCGTAACATCTTGCACAAACACCAATTTTTGACTTACATGTAAGTGCTGTCCTAATTTTAACTTTTTCAATCCCTAAGTTATCAATATAATCTGCTACGTTTGGACGAATCATTTTGTTAGCAGCTACAATCACTTCACCTGTTTCTGGATGAATAACTGCTTCTGCCGCAAAACGACCTGTAAGTCTTTCACCTAATGGTTCAATAACTTCTGCGCCATCTTTAAATGCTTCAACCCACATACCTGGAATTGTAGCATCTTCATCATGACGACAATCTCTTTCTCTGATGATAACATCTTGAGATACGTCTACAAGACGACGTGTAAGGTATCCTGAGTCAGCTGTACGAAGAGCTGTATCGGCAAGACCTTTACGCGCACCATGGGCAGAGATGAAGTATTCAAGTACAGATAAGCCCTCACGGAAGTTAGCCTTAATTGGAAGCTCGATAATACGACCTGATGGTGAAGCCATCAGACCACGCATACCAGCAAGCTGTTTAATCTGGTTGTTAGAACCACGGGCACCTGAGTGAGCCATCATGTAGATAGGGTTGTATCTACCAAGACCTTCAAGAAGTGCTTTTGTGATTTTATCATTCGCAGAGTTCCATGCTTGAATAACTTTGTTGTAACGTTCTTCATCAGTCATAAGACCACGTTTGAAGAGTTTTGTTACATGATCTACAGCTGCATCTGCTTCAGCTAAATATTCACCTTTTCTCTCTGGAATAACCATATCTGATACAGATACTGTTAAAGATCCACGAGTTGAGAACTTAAAGCCTAAGTCTTTAATGTTATCAAGAAGAATTGCTGTGTCAGTTGCACCATGTGTATTGATACATTTTTTGATGAGTTTTCCTAGTTCTTTTTTACCCACTAAGAAATCAATCTCATATTTAAACTCATTTTCTGGTTTTGTACGGTCTACAAAGCCTAAATCTTGAGGGATTACTTCGTTGTAGATAATACGTCCAACAGTTGTTTCTGTAATGCCTGTTTTCATTTCACCATTGATTTCAATAGTTCTACGAACTTTAATACGTGCATGAAGTGTAATAGCTTGGTTTGTATAAGCTAACATTGCTTCACTTTCGTCTTTAAAGTATTTGCCTTCGCCTTCTTCGCCTTCTTTGTCAAGGGTTAAGTAGTAAGTACCGAGAACCATATCTTGTGAAGGAACAGCTACTGGTCCACCATCAGATGGTTTAAGTAAGTTGTTTGGCGCTAAAAGAAGGAAACGACATTCTGTTTGAGCTTCTACAGAAAGTGGTACGTGGACCGCCATCTGGTCACCATCGAAGTCAGCATTGTAAGCTGTACATACAAGAGGGTGAAGTTTAAGTGCACGACCTTCAACAAGTACAGGTTCAAATGCTTGAATACCTAAACGGTGAAGTGTTGGCGCACGGTTAAGCATAACTGGATGTTCACGGATAACTTCTTCAAGAACATCCCAAACTTCTGGGTGAAGTCTTTCAATCATATGTTTAGCATTTTTAATGTTATGTGCTAAGCCATCAGAAACAAGTTTTTTCATAACGAAAGGTTTGAATAACTCGATTGCCATTTCTTTTGGTAAACCACATTGATAAAGTTTAAGTGATGGTCCTACTACGATAACTGAACGTCCTGAGTAGTCAACACGTTTACCAAGTAAGTTTTGACGGAAACGACCAGCTTTACCTTTAAGCATATCTGATAAAGATTTAAGTGGTCTATTTCCAGGACCTGTAACAGGTCTACCACGTCTACCATTGTCGATAAGTGCATCAACAGCTTCTTGAAGCATACGTTTTTCATTACGTACAATAATGTTTGGTGCTCCAAGGTCAAGAAGACGTTTTAAACGGTTGTTACGGTTAATAACTCTTCTGTAAAGGTCGTTTAAGTCTGATGTTGCAAAACGTCCACCATCAAGTTGAATCATAGGTCTTAAGTCTGGTGGTAATACTGGAACTACATCAAGAATCATCCATCCTGGTTTATTACCAGAAAGTCTAAATGCTTCGATTACTTCTAAGCGTTTAATAATACGGATTCTTTTTTGTCCTGTAGTATCTTTAAGCCCAGCTTTAAGCTCAATGCTTTCTCCTTCAAGATCAATATCTTCAAGTAGTTTTTTAATTGCTTCAGCACCCATTTCTGCTGTAAATGAGCCGTAGCCATATTTTTCTTCAGCTTCTCTGAATTCTTTTTCTGTAAGTACTTCTTTGTATGATAAGCCTGTATCCTTAGCATCCGTAACAATATAGCATGCAAAATAAAGAATTTTTTCTAATAATCTTGGTGAAAGATTAAGAATAAGCCCCATTCTACTTGGAATTCCTTTAAAGTACCAGATGTGAGACACAGGAGCTGCAAGCTCGATGTGTCCCATCCTTTCACGACGTACTTTGGCCTTTGTAACTTCTACACCACAACGGTCACAAATTACACCTTTATATCTGATACGTTTGTATTTACCACAATGACATTCCCAGTCTTTGCTAGGTCCAAATATTTTTTCACAGAATAGCCCGTCTCGTTCAGGTCTTTGTGTACGGTAATTGATTGTTTCTGGTTTTTTTACTTCTCCTCTAGACCACTCACGAATTTTTTCAGGGGAAGCTAATCCAATTCTTATTGCTTCAAATAGGATTGATTGATCCATATTAGTCATGACCTTTACTCCCTTCTTAAGCTTTTATAAATCCAAATCATCTAATGGTTCTTCGAATAAATCATCTACAACTGTATCATCAAAATCAAAATCTAATGTTTCTTCTTCAAGATCTGGTTCTACCTCTAACTCAGTTTCAGTGAGTTCTACATCCTCATCGATAAATTCTGGATTTTGTGGTGCACCTTCGATATTAACAGCTACTATTTCGCCTTCTTCAACAGTTTCTTTGATTTCTAGCTCATCCATATCGCGTGTTAATACTCTAACATCTAGTGCAAGTGATTGAAGTTCTTTAAGAAGAACTTTGAATGACTCAGGAATTCCTGGTTCAGGTATGTTTTCGCCTTTAACAATTGATTCATAAGTTTTAACACGGCCTACAACGTCATCTGACTTAATTGTAAGGATTTCTTGTAATGTGTAAGCAGCACCATAAGCTTCAAGTGCCCAAACTTCCATCTCTCCGAAACGTTGTCCACCGAATTGTGCTTTACCACCAAGAGGTTGTTGTGTAATGGTTGCATATGGTCCTGTTGAACGCGCATGCATTTTATCATCAACTAAATGGTGAAGTTTAAGGTAGTGCATGTATCCTACTGTTACAGGGTTATCAAATGTTTCTCCTGTACGTCCATCACGAAGTTGTACTTTACCTGTGCGGTCAAGCGGAACACCTTCCCACTCACTACGGTGGTCTAAGTTTTCTTCAAGGTAGTTGTATACGCTTGCATCAATACGATCTTTCCATGCAGCTGTAAACTCTTCCCATGTATTGTTAACATAGTCATTTGCCATTACAAGTGTATCCATGATGTCAATTTCGTTTGCACCATCGAATACCGGTGTAGCAATCTTGAAGCCAAGTGCTTTAGCAGCAAGACCTAAATGGACTTCTAATACCTGTCCAATGTTCATACGTGATGGTACGCCCAGTGGGTTAAGAACGATATCAAGTGCTCTACCATTTGGAAGGAATGGCATATCTTCTACTGGAAGAACTCTTGAGATAACCCCTTTGTTACCATGTCGACCCGCCATTTTATCACCAACAGAGATTTTTCTCTTTTGAGCAATATAACAACGAACCATTTTGTTTACACCTGGAGATAATTCATCACCATTTTCACGTGTAAATACTTTAACATCTACGATAATACCAGCTTCACCGTGAGGTACACGAAGAGAAGTATCTCTTACTTCACGTACTTTTTCACCGAAGATTGCACGAAGAAGTCTTTCTTCTGCCGTAAGTTCTGTTTCACCTTTTGGTGTTACACGACCTACTAAAATATCTCCTGAACGCACTTCCGCACCAATACGGATAATACCTCTTTCATCAAGATCTTTAAGTGTATCTTCACCTACGTTTGGAATATCTCTTGTAATTTCTTCTGGACCTACTTTAGTATCACGTGCTTCTACTTCATATTCTTCAATATGAACAGAAGTATAGATATCTTCTTTAATAAGTCTTTCACTTAAAAGGATAGCATCCTCATAGTTGTAACCTTCCCAAGTCATGAATCCAATAAGTGGATTTTGACCAAGTGCAAGTTCACCATGATCTGTTGAAGGACCATCGGCAAGTATATCACCTTTTTTGATCACATCACCTTTATTGATGATAGGTCTTTGGTTAATACATGTACCTTGGTTACTTCTTGAGAATTTAGTTAATTTATAAGATTGTTTTTTACCGTCTTCTGAACGGACAACAATTTCATCTGCTGTTACTTTTTCTGCAATACCATTTTCACGTGCTACTGCAAGTACACCTGAATCTACTGCAGCTTTGTGTTCCATACCAGTACCTACAATAGGGCTGTTTGTACGGATAAGTGGTACAGCCTGACGTTGCATGTTGGCACCCATGAGGGCACGGTTCGCATCATCATTTTCAAGGAAAGGAATCATAGCTGTCGCAACAGATACAATTTGTTTTGGAGAAATATCCATAAGGTCAATTTCCTTATAGTCAAATTCAAGAATTTCTTCGCGACGACGCGCTCTTACTTTTCTACTTATAAATTCTCCATTTTCATTGAGTTCTTCTGTCGCTTGACATACTGTGTAGTTTTCTTCTTCATCAGCTGTAATATAGATAACATCTTCAGTTACACGTGGTGTCCCTGTACTCTTATCGATTACACGGTAAGGCGCCTCAATAAAGCCATATTCGTTAATACGTGCGAATGTAGCAAGTGAGTTGATAAGACCGATGTTTGGACCTTCAGGAGTCTCGATAGGGCACATACGACCGTAGTGAGAATGGTGAACGTCACGTACTTCGAACCCTGCACGTTCTCTTGAGAGACCGCCAGGACCTAATGCTGATAATCTACGTTTGTGTGTAAGTTCAGCAAGAGGGTTGTTTTGATCCATGAACTGTGAAAGCTGTGAACTACCAAAGAATTCTTTAATAGCAGCTGTAACAGGTCTAATATTGATGAATGTTTGAGGACTGATTGCTTCTGAGTCTTGTACTGTCATTCTTTCACGTACTACTCTTTCCATACGAGCAAGGCCGATACGGAATTGATTTTGAAGGAGTTCTCCTACAGCACGGATACGACGGTTACCAAGGTGGTCAATGTCATCTTTATGTCCTAAATCATATTCGAGATGAATATTATAGTTAATAGAAGCAAAAATATCTTCTAATGTAATATGCTTTGGCACAAGCTCATTATGTCTTGCAACAAGTGCAGCTTTAATTTCATCTTCCTCATCAAATTCTTCAATAATACGTACTAATGCTGGATAGTAAACTGAATCTTTAATGCCTACTTCGTTTGCATCAATATTAGGGAAGAAGTGGTTAAGTTCTACTGTTTGGTTAGTAAGTACTTTAACTGGACGATCTACTTCTGTTACCGCAATATAAACATGTGGTGTACCAGTATTTTGGATCTTATCAGCTAAAGCAACTGTGATTTTCTCACCAGCTGTTGCTACTACTTCACCTGTGAACATATCTACAACATCTTCAGCAAGTTTGTGACCTGTCACACGGTTTCTAAGTGCTAATTTTTTGTTGAATTTGTAGCGACCTACTTTTGCAAGGTCATATCTACGAGGATCAAAGAACATATTACCAAGAAGTGTTTGAGCACTTTCCACTGTTGGTGGCTCACCTGGACGAATACGTTTGTATATTTCTAGAAGACCTTCTTCATATGTTTTAGTAGTATCTTTTTCGATTGTTTGAAGAATTTTTGGTTCTTCTCCAAATGTGTCAAGAATTTCAGCATCACTGCCTAAACCTAATGCACGTAATAAAACAGTAACTGGTACTTTACGTGTACGGTCTACTCTAACATAGAAAATATCATTTGAATCTGTTTCATACTCAAGCCATGCACCGCGGTTAGGGATTACTGTAGCTGAGTAAAGTTTTTTACCAATTTTATCGAAATCGATAGCATAGTAAATACCAGGAGAACGAACTAACTGACTGACAATAACACGTTCAGCTCCATTTATAATGAAGGTTCCGTTTTCTGTCATAAGAGGGAAATCTCCCATGAACACATCATTATCAATCGTTTCTCCTGTTTCTTTGTTGTGAAGTCTTGCTTTTACTTTAAGAGCGGAACTGAAGTTAGTATCTTTCTCTTTAGCTTCTTCTACTGTGTATTTAGGTTTGCTGTCTAAAATAAAATCTACAAACTCAAGGCTAAGGTTACCATTGAAATCTGTAATTGGAGAGATATCTTGGAATACTTCTTTAAGCCCTTCTTTAAGGAACCAGTTGTAGGAATCTTTCTGTACCTCAATAAGGTTTGGTATTTCAAAAATCTCATCTGTTGAAGCATAGCTCATACGAATTTGTTTGCCCACATTAATAGGGCGAATCTTAGATTTTTGCATGTGTTCTCTCACCCCTTGCAAAATTTATAAATCATGCAGCAAGCTGCATTATTCCTAGTGAATCTTAAACTGACATAATCTTATTAACTTTTGTAGACTTTTACATCCTTATACATTTAACTTAGATTATGTATTGTAAAGTATTTATGTGTATGCTATAATATTTACAGAAATATTTACATACTGACACATTCTAATATGCTATCAGAAAAAAAAGGGTAAGTCAACTCTTTTTTCTTTTTTTTGGCTAAGCATTTTTAATATAACACTCACGGTGGTTACTTTCAAGGGTAACTGCCTATTTTTATATACATTAAAATAACTGGAAAAAAATAAAAGGCAGCAATTGCTGCCTTTTAGAATAACCGAAATTATTTTAAAGTTACTTTAGCGCCAACTTCTTCTAATTTAGCTTTGATTGCATCAGCTTCATCTTTAGATACGCCTTCTTTAAGAACTTTTGGAGTTCCTTCTGTTACGTCTTTAGCTTCTTTTAAGCCAAGACCTGTGATTTCACGAACCACTTTGATTACTTTGATTTTTTCTGAACCTGTTTCAGTTAATTCAACGTCGAATTCTGTTTTTTCTTCTGCTGCTGCACCTGGTGCTGCTGCTACCATAACGCCTGCTGCTGCTGATACACCGAATTCTTCTTCACAAGCTGTTACTAAATCGTTTAATTCTAAAATTGTTAATTCTTTAATAGCTTCCATAATTTCTTGGATTGATAATTTTGCCATTGTAAGCACCTCCGTAGATTTGATTAATTAGTTAATTAATATTTGAACTCTGTAGTTCTTTTGATTATTCTGCGTCTTTTTCTGCAACTTGTTTAATAACACGTGCAAAGCTCGCCATAGGTGATTGGAAGCTTCCAAGTAAACGACCAAGTAATTCTTCTCTTGGTGCGATATTACCGATTGCTAACATCCCTTGTGCATCATAGTAAGTACCTTCAACTACACCAGCTTTGAATTCTAACTTTTCGTTAGTTTTCGCTACTTTAGCTAATACTCTAGCGCCAGCAGTTGCATCTTCATAACTGATTGCGATAGCAGTTGGTCCTTCAAGATGTTTAGAAATTGCTTCGAACTCTGTTCCTTGAACTGCGAAGTTTACCATAGTGTTTTTGAATACTTTGTACTCAACACCAGCTTCACGAAGTTCTTTACGAAGAGTTGTATCTTGTTCTACTGTAAGACCACGATAGTCTACTAAAAGAATAGAACTAGCTCCTTCTAATTTTGCTTTGATTTGATCAACAACAACTTGTTTTTGTTCAACTTTTGCCATTGTTACACCTCCTAATTCCGGTTATGTCAAAAAAATACCACTTTGCTTTTCCGCAGGCAAAGTGGTGATACATCCGTCCATAGTATGATATAGACCTCGGTAGGTTGTATACGTTATGCCTTACGGCACCTACTGTCTGCGGTACAGTATTCATTTTCAACACTTAAGATAATAACATGTCCATCTTAAGTTGTCAATATTTATTAGCTACCAGTTTCTGTTAATTATTCAGCTTTAGATGGGTTGATTTTTACACCAGGACCCATAGTTGAAGAAACTGAAATACTACGAAGGTATTGACCTTTTGCAGCTGCTGGTTTTGCTTTTATGATAGCACTCATTAATGTGGAGAAGTTTTCTTGTAATTTTTCTTGACCAAATGAAACTTTACCTACTGGAACGTGGATAATGTTTGTTTTGTCAAGACGGTACTCAATTTTACCAGCTTTGATATCATTGATTGCTTTAGTAACATCCATAGTAACTGTACCAGCTTTTGGGTTTGGCATTAAGCCTTTTGGTCCAAGAACACGACCTAAACGACCTACAACACCCATCATGTCTGGTGTAGCAACTACAACATCGAATTCAAACCAACCTTCGTTTTGAATTCTAGGGATTAAATCCTCAGCACCTACAAAATCTGCACCAGCAGCTAAAGCTTCATCAGCTTTTGCCCCTTTAGCAAATACAAGTACTCTATGAGTTTTACCAGTACCGTGTGGTAATACTACCGCACCACGTACTTGTTGATCAGCATGACGGCTGTCAACACCTAATTTGATGTGTGCTTCAACTGTTTCGTCGAATTTCGCACCAGATGCTTTTACTACTAAATCAAAAGCTTCGTTTGTATCGTATAAGTTTGAACGATCTACAAGTTTAGCAGCTTCGATATATTTTTTTCCTCTTTTCATAACGTTACCTCCTTGTGGTATTATCGGGGACTATGCCCTCCCACGTACTATATACGCGCTCAAATTAAAATTTAAATTAGTTTTGAATTAACCTTCAATAACGATTCCCATTGAACGTGCTGTACCAGCAATCATGCTCATAGCAGCTTCAATGCTTGATGCAGTAAGGTCTGGCATTTTAAGTTCTGCAATTTCTCTGATTTGTGCTTCAGTTACTTTTGCAACTTTTGTTTTGTTTGGTACTGCTGAGCCAGATTTAATGTTAGCTGCTTTTTTAAGTAATACAGCTGCTGGTGGAGTTTTTGTAATGAAAGAAAAACTTCTATCAGCATATACAGTAATTACTACTGGGATAATAAGACCAGCATCTTTTGCTGTTCTTTCGTTGAATTCTTTTGTGAAACCAACGATATTAACACCATGTTGACCAAGTGCTGGACCAACTGGTGGTGCAGGAGTTGCCTTACCTGCAGGAATTTGTAATTTGATCATGCCTGTAACTTTTTTAGCCATCTTAGTTACCTCCTAAAGAAAATGTGGTATTCGCGGGGAATTCCCTCCCACTCGCGCGTTGCTTCTAAAGCATTAATACTAAACTTGTTTTTTAGATAAATCTTTCAACTTGTTCAAAACTTACCTCTACTGGGAACTCACGTCCAAATCCATGAACAGATACAATAATTGCACCTTTAGCTTCATGAATTTCCTTTACGATACCTTCTGAATCTTGGAATGCGCCTGCTAAAATCCTAACAGCTTCTCCAATTTCCACGTGTGGTCGTAAAGCACTCACATCAATTCCCATACCTTTGATTTCATCGACAGTTAAAGATACTGGTTTAGAGTCTGGACCTACGAATCCTGTAACACCACGGGTATTACGCACTACATACCAAGTATCATCTGTCATAACCATTTTGATTAGTACATATCCAGGGAAAGTTTTTCTCTGTACAGTTCTTTTAGTTCCGTTCTTTTCTTCAACTTCGTCTTGCATAGGAACTTCAACCACATGGATTAAGTCTTGCATATTACGATTTTTAATAGCTTTCTCAATATTAGCTTTTACTTTGTTTTCATATCCAGAATATGTGTGTACCACATACCATCTTGCCTCATCCATTGTTGTTCCTCCAATTATGCTACTTGACGTAATAGTTGTAGAGCGTAACTAAATACCGCATCCATTCCAAAAATTATAATTGCAACTATAAGCGCAAAAACAATTACGTTTGCAGTCTTAACTATAAGCTCTGATTTATTTGGCCAAACTATTCTTTTACTTTCTGCTATGAAGTCTTTAAAAAATTCAACCATTCTTTCTTCCTCCCTGGTTATACCGATTCATACACTTTTATTTTTTAGTTTCTTTGTGAAGTGTATGTGTTTTGCAGAATTTGCAATACTTTTTAGTTTCCATGCGGTCAGGATGTGCTTTTTTATCCTTTGTCATGGTGTAGTTTCTACGCTTGCAATCTTCACAAGCTAAAGTAATTTGTACTCTCACGATTGACACCTCCACTTGAGTTAAAGCTCTTAAAAATTGCCATAAAAAAAAGACCTATTTAGGTACAACTTAAATATAGCACACTGTGAAAGACACAGTCAAGAGGATTATCCTCGAATTAATTGTTAATTTTTATCATTTATTAGCTTTTTGCATACTTTTAAAAAACCAATGCTGATGTGATTTGTAGTTTATCATGGTTAATGCACTTTGGCAATAGGAAGTTTCATACAGCCTATTACGATGAGCTTAGGGGGGATAGGTGTACTACTCACATCCATAGCTTCTTGACTATAGACACTTGCGCTAACTTCCATAATGCATAACTTGTCGCCCACTGTCTTATGTGCTCACTTATTAAGTAGTTCTCCAAAACAATACCTATCTTGATACGGATTGTTTTAGCAATATCTTTAATACACACAAACTCTTGCTAAATAGAGTAGCAAGAGCTTGTGTCTAGGTGATCTTATTGTTTACTATACTATTTGTATGCTCCACTTACATGTGCTGGATTTTTAGGCAGCTCTATTTTTTCAGTTAAGCGCTTTAAAAGCTCTTGCATAATAAATACATTTTATTGTTTGCAGTATCTTGTGCTACGATTTGTTGGAGTAAGACTTCATGCCTTTCTTCCTTACTATGGGGATTTACTTGATGCAAGACCTCTATGGCTTCTATTTTCTTTTGTTTTCTATCAATAAGCTTTGAAAAGCTTCTAAGTCTTCTTATTTTAGTGTCTTTTCTTGTTCAAAGGAAGAGCTAAAAGTGCTTCTAAAAGTTGTTGTTTCATAACTCCTCCGTTATTTATAAAGTCCACTTACTTAGTTTATCGTCATTTTTTCACAGAGTTCTATATAAACTTAATCCAATGTAAATAAATCTCTTATCTCATCCTCATTCATCTGACCAATTAGTGTATGCCCTTCGGTTAAAACATTATCCGCAAGACCTGTCTTACGTTCTTGAAGTTCTTTAATTTTTTCTTCTATAGTATTTTGAGTAATCAACTTAAAGACCTGTACATTTTTCTCCTGTCCAATACGGTAAGCCCTATCTGTCGCTTGGTTCTCACTCGAAACATTCCACCACGGGTCGTAGTGAATGACAATGTCTGCGCCTGTTAAGTTGAGTCCTGTCCCACCTGCCTTTAAGGAAATAAGGAAGATTGGCGTGGTATCCTCATTAAAGGCTTCTACCATAGCCAGACGATTTTCTGCCTTAGTCTCACCCGTCAATTTATAGTAACGAATGTGGCATGCTTCTAGCCCTTCTTCAATCTTTCCTAGCATAGAAGTAAATTGAGAGAAGAGTAAAATCTTATGCCCTGCGGAGATGCTATCTTCTATAAGCTCCATACATTGTTCAAGCTTACTACTACCTCCACTATAATCCTCTAGGAATAATCCAGGATGACAGCACAACTGTCTAAGTCTGGTAAGCATAGCCAAAATTTTAATGTGACTTTTGCCCATCCCTTTTTCTTTTACTTCCTTATTAAACTCTCTTTGCATCATAGCAAGGTGAGCCTTATAAAGGGTAGCTTGTTCCTCTTCCATCTTATTGTAGATGATTGTCTCAGTTTTGGCTGGCAGCTCCTTCAAGACATCCTTTTTTAATCTACGAATAATGAATGGCGCAACCATACTACGCAAGCGCTCCGTGGCGCGCTCATCCTCAAACTTGACAATCGGTGTCTCAAAGCTCCCTTTAAAACGTAAGTAGTTGTACAAATAGCCTGGCATAACAAAGTCAAATCCACTCCATAACTCTGCTAAAGTATTTTCAATAGGCGTCCCTGTAAGGGCAAAGCGCACTTCACTTTGCACCATCTTAAGTGCTTTCGCATTTTGAGTATTAGGATTTTTGATATAATGGGCCTCATCTGCAATACAAAATCTAAACTTCAAGTCTGTATATAACTCAATGTCTCGCTTCAATGTATCATAAGAAGTCACGATCACATCGTATTTTTCTACTTGTTGAATCTTATCTTGACGACTTTCCCAATCTCCCGTTAAGACAAGCACCTTAAGTTCTGGCGCAAACTTTTCGATTTCTCTTTCCCAGTTCAATACTAAAGAGGTTGGTGCTACAACTAAGCTTGGTTTTTCTCTTATTTCTCGCTCTGAAAGGATGAGCGCAATGACTTGCAGTGTCTTTCCAAGACCCATATCATCAGCAAGTATCCCACCAAATCCATAAGCTGCCATCGTCTTAAGCCATCTGTATCCTACCTTTTGATAACTTCTTAAAATACGTTTCAAAGAAGCAGGCACTTCATAATCCGTATCCTCAACATTTTTAAT
Source organism: Niameybacter sp. (assembly GCF_036655075.1). Taxonomy (NCBI): domain Bacteria; kingdom Bacillati; phylum Bacillota; class Clostridia; order Lachnospirales; family Lachnospiraceae; genus Niameybacter; species Niameybacter sp. The sequence goes on from NZ_JAVVQU010000001.1 coordinate 111,832, forward strand.
ATCTCGAATGATTTGTTTAAAGTACTTATCGCGTTCCACTTGTATCTCATCATTTTTCTTCAAGATTTGATCTAAATACAGTGCACGGAACTTAGGTAGGGACACCTCCCCTTCCACTAAGTCATTCTGGTCTAGGTCTAGCCCTTCTAAAATAGCAACTAACTGCTCCACATCCTGACCTTCTGCATTAATGAATGCGCCACTTTTAAGACGATAATACTTTTTCTTTTGCTTGTAAGCAAAGATGACAGCTTGAATCTCTTCTGCACTCATATTAATCTCTTGGAAATCTACCTTTAATAAATCACTTTCAATTTTAATTCCAATGGCACCAATGGCTGGCTTTTTAAACTTCATCAGCTTTAAATCTTCTGAAATATGCACTTCTGCTAGTGGCAAGAGGGTTTCAACCCCTTCATTTAAGAAGTTATAAATAGATTCCTCATCATCTAAGTGGATTTGTCCATTACGATTTTTGAAAGGATATTGGGCAAGCAAGTTGCCAAAAGCATGTTCCTTACCGACTTCACGCGCTGTGTCTATATGAGCTTGGTCATGGGAATCATAAGGGTTAAAGGTGGTATGTCCATACTTAAAATTCACCTTACCTACAATATTATTGCTACTATCCTTATCTAAGAATAATTTAATCTCAAGTTTAGGTGGGTCATAGTCCTCCAAAAGCTTAGGATCCATCTCTAGTGCAACTTGACGTTTAATCTTAGGCAAAATAGTCAATACGAAACGTTGCCAGCCCATTTCGTTAAATGCCAACACGCTCGTATGCATATCTTGCATAAAAATTAAAATAGGCATCAAAGCTGCTGCATAGGACTTGGTACACTTATACAACCTGTCCTCCATCATAATGTAGCTACTCTTTGGATATTTAATAATCTGATGAGGCGGTCTTGTAAGCGTCAAGCTAAACTGCTCCTCTTCTTTTTCCACTTTAAAGAAGAGAACAGGATTTTCCTTCACAAAGGTTACCTTTGTATCTAAGCCATCTCCTTCATAAGGAATACTTTGCCCTTCTAGAATATCAAAGAGCTTCTCAAATCCCTGCGTAGTCAGAATCATAAATTTCTTGTCCGCCTTGTGCCCTTTACCTCCGACGGTCACTTGATCCATAATCATCTCTTTGGCAACTACTTCATCCACTAGCCATTCTACAAAAGGTCTATCCTGTTCACGAAAAGCCTCTATATGGTGAAGGAAGGAAAGATTTTTCCCATAGTCTAGCTCCTCTTCATTCACAATGGCAGAAGCGAAGGCTACAACGTCCTTCACCACATACATACGCTCTTCTCCTACTTGCAGGCCAATTCCATAGCGGTCTCCCCACAAATGGATCAGCTTTGGCTGTATACGAATATAGTCCTTTCTTAAAACCTGTACTTGCTTGGTGACTTCATTCTCATAAAAGTCTAACATTTGAGCGCCATAAATCTGCTCAATAGGCTGTACCACTACAGACTTATCCTGCATCCTGACACAAAACTCAATCAGCACTGCTGCTACATGCTCACAGATGTACCAGTTGCCGTATGGCCCGTTACACGTGCACTTATGGGTTATACGCCCTGTATCACTCATTTTGATTAAAACATCAATCCATCTACCCCTATCGTGTACACACCCTTGAACTTCATATCCTTCAGGTGCACGAAAAACTTTCAAATGCTTTACAAAGCCTAAACCATACAAATGCTTTGCATCGTTGAAGATGGTCGCACTTGAACACATATCTTTTATCTCTTCTATGGTAATCATCTTCTGCTCCTTACATCTCGCTTTTGCTCTTTGTCTATCTTTACAGTATACCCTATCTTAAAAGAATATAAAAATATAAAAAAATATATATCCCCTTGCACTCTATTTATCTCAAGTAAACCTTTAGATTAGAAAATGGAATGATACCTCTCTACCACAAGTTATTTTATATTAAACTAAATAAGTTCCAATTTTTTATAGTCATTTTAACCAAAAGTACAACGACTCAACTTTTGTGCAATACTTACAAATTCTTCTTTCTATTTTGTACAAATCTCATGTTCGTAAAGTGAATTTCTAGGGTTTGTAGAAATCCACTTTTGTGATTTACAGAGCCTTTTTTTTGAGATTAACCCTTGTTTTGCCTAGGTTTTACTCTATATTTTTTAGTCATAATGTCAATTGTATCTTGTTCGCCAGAGGTGTATAACTAGATTATCAAGTTTCACAAATATAAAAGTGCAGTGAAAAATACTATTCTAGGTAAGTATCTTCCACTGCACCACTAAGCAGATCAGTCACCCTTCCAGCCCTCTCTCTTCTGTAAGTGGTACTCCTTCTACTTAGGAACCTATACATTGGTGGTGGCAACCACTGTATACGGTTAACTATCTTATTCATTGACAACTTCTTTATCCCTGCGCTACTTGTCTTTGGATAAATCCATGCCACAACAATAAGCTCACTAAAGTCTGTCCGTGGTTTGAAGAGAGAAGGCATCCTCTAGTCGGTTTGTTGTTTATAGCTACTCCAGTTATCATCCTACATCATTTTACATAAATAATATGCGTATCTTCTATCGCTTCAACCTAACTCATCTATGGGAGTGACACTCGGATGAGACCTGGGGGTAATACCTAAGTTTTGCAGTACTTCACTGTTTAGATTCATGTTTTCCCCTATAAAGTTAGTCTAAGCCATCAGGTAAGGCCTACGGTAAGTCCAGCGTGCAAGCTACCCACTCAGACACTTGCAGTGATAAGTCAACGAGACCCCTGTCACCTAAAGAACACTGACTTGGTACGCTACCACAAGGTAAGTCCATACAGTCACACCTTCAGCCAACCACCAACTCAAAGGGGCATACATAACATCTCTACTATGGATGCTGGAACTTTGTCACACCACAAAAACCATCTTAAGTGCAGCCTATGGATTACATAGAGAAGCAATACTGCATTTGAGATGGTTTTTTGTGTCTGAAACAAACAAGGAACCCTTATATAACACAGTGATATGTGTTATATAAGGGTTCCTTGTTACATCATTGCATAATGGGATTTTTTGGTGGTGGATCTGTGCTTATGATACGAATATACTAAAATTAAATTTTATAACAAAAAGTTGTAACGAAATTAAATCTAGATAGTCTTATGTATGAGAGTGAGGTGAACATGTGGAAAAA
>NZ_JAVVQU010000001.1:115109-126820 GCF_036655075.1 Niameybacter sp.
CGAAATTAAATCTAGATAGTCTTATGTATGAGAGTGAGGTGAACATGTGGAAAAATTTGAAGACATATACGAAAAATACTTTTTAGATGTATACAAATATGTATTGTCTTTATCCAGGAATAATCATATTGCTGAGGAAATTACTCAGGAAACCTTCTTTAAAGCACTAAAGAACATTGATAACTTTGAAGGAAAGTGTAAAATTAGCGTTTGGTTATGTCAAATTGCTAAAAACACTTATTATTCTACCTATCGTAAAGAAAATAATATATTGGAAATAGATTCTTTAGAATTAATTCAAAAGAATCTTGAGCAGCAATTAATAGATACTGAGATAGCCTTTGAACTTCATAAAGCACTACATAGAATGAGTGAGCCATATAAAGAGGTATTCTCTTTAAGGATGTTTGGAGAGTTATCTTTTGCACAGATAGGAGAACTATTTTTCAAATCAGAAAGTTGGGCACGAGTTACCTTTCATCGGGCCAAGATTAAACTTCAGGAGGAGATGCGATGAAATATTCATGTAATGTTGTCAAAGACTTATTACCGCTATATCATGATGAAGTATGTAGTAATGAAAGCATACAAATTGTAACAGAACATTTACTAGAATGTGAAACGTGTAAAGCATACTATGAAATGATGAAGGAGCCAAATCAAATGTTTACAGAAATAAGTATAGAGGAAAAAGCAGATTTTCGTATGCTAAAGCACATCAAAAAGAAACTTCAAAGAGGAAAGATTATTACAGGTATAGTTTCACTTGGGATAGGAATATCTCTAGTATTAGGAATTTTCAAATTTATGAATGGTTATATAGTTCCTATAGACTATAGCCAAGAAAATATTAGAGTAGAAGAAGAAAATGGAGTGCTTCATGCCTATACTACAGGTGATTTAATTTATAATTTAAATAAGAAAGTAATTCAAGATGGAGATAAAAATAATTTATATTTTTACGGTGCTACAACCGCTGCACAAAAATATCTAGTTCCTAATCGTACCGAAACTAAAAGATATACATTAGAATATACTGATACTATTTTAAATAAAGAGCAAACATTGTATAGTATAGATAATGTCTATTATTTGGTTGAAAATTATACTGAATTAGATGGTTTATTGGATGATAAATTAAATGATACACTAAATAATGCGATTCTTTTATGGAGTGCAAACGAAATAAAATAATCGGAATAACTTAAGGAGAAATTATGTCATATCTATTAAAAGTTAAACAGTACGAGAAATCCTATGATATAGGTGTTTTTGAAACAGAAGAATCAATATGTAAACTTATTGAAAGTATTCCTTTTGTAAAAAAAGAAGTTATTTCAAATGGGTATATAAATTATTCTATGAAATTTGAAGATTTACCTGACTACTATGAATTAGATTATAATCATTATATATATGTTATTTCAAAGTTTTCATTTATACCCAATGAAGATGAAATATATTTTGAATGGAGTAAAATTCATCTTTGGGATGAAAAAGTAGCTATGAAAAAGACATTTATAGAGGCAGACATAACGGTAGATGCCTATAGTTTTCCCAATAATGAAGTTACCGATTATATAGAAAAACGCGAAGAATTGTATAAAGAAACAGAAAAGTATTATAAAACTAAAGGATTGCAAGTTAGAAGAAATGCCCTTGGATCTCAAGATGGCGAATATGTTGAACTTTTAAATGCTTCAATACTGTATTTGCTTGATCCTAGCGCTGTAGATATTTGGAAAGAATCGGGAAATATAGAAGAATTTTTAGATAAGTATAAAAAGTTTTTAGATGATATTTAACTCACCTTTCTATTTTACTTCCACGCTTCTACCCCTTTTCATATGGCTAGACATACTGCTAGCACATAAATTTGTTCAATTTGAATATTAGACTCCCTTTGAAGCACGCGAATACATTCTCTTACTGTACTTCCTGTCGTGTAGATATCATCAATCAGTGCAATCTTTACAGACGTCTCACAGAAAGTATGTGTACGCATCTTGATGGCACCTCGAATATTTTTCGCCCGCTCTTCCTTCTTACAAGCTGACTGTGGCTTGGTGTCATGACTTCTTGCAAGCACATCCCATACTGGAATATGTGTACGCTTTGCCACTTCGTCTGCTAAGTCTAACGCTTGGTTGAAACCTCTATCCAAATACCTATGTCTGGCAATAGGTATGGGAATCAAATAGTCTATCTCTAAATGCTCAGCTTGAATAAAGGTAGAGAGTAAAGCACCATAGCCTTTTGCATATTTTCTGATCCCTGTATATTTCCATCTTAATACACTTTCTTTGTACAAGTCAATATAAGGAAAAAGTGCCCTTACACAAGTCACTTGTGCAGGCACTTCGTTACAATAGCCGCATGCCCCTGTGTTGGTCGCATAAGGCTTCCCACACTTTGGACAGACGTCTCTTACAAGTAAGCCTGTCTCACAGCTTGGACATAACCCACATGCTTCATTCCCTTCTAACAAACAACCACACACCATACACTTGTCTGGACAAAGCCATGCCTTAAGCGTTTCTAAAGACAACATTAATCCCTCACTTACATTTTATATTGGTTAGACTCCTGTCATGCTTCTTAGTCTATACAGAAATCTGATTGTCTACTGGATGTAAGTCTCTTGTTGTTATTTTCTCTTATAAGTATGATGGTATTTCCTTATTTTTAAACCTTCTATTTAAAATAATCATTGGCGTACCACTTTTAAATCAGTTGTTGTAAATGAATGCCCAAGCTAGAGTATCTTTCTACTTCTCTATTGTTTTCAATCATACGATTGACAGTCTCTTTTACCCCTACGATGACAACCATTTTCTTGGCTCTTGTTACAGCTGTGTAAAGTAAGTTACGACTCAGCAACATAGGTGGCCCACTATGAATGGGTAAGATGACTACAGGGTACTCACTTCCTTGAGACTTATGAATGGTCACAGCATAGGCAAGTTCTAGCTCGTCTAGTTGATTGAACTCATACTCTACTGTCTTTTGGTCATCAAAGAGTACGGTCAATATCTCACGTCCTAAGTCCAGGTCTTTAATCATACCACAGTCACCATTGAACACTCCAATCCCTTCATCCAGTGGGTAGCCTGTAGGGGCATACACTTTCCACGGAGTATTGTAGTTATTCTTAATCTGCATTACCTTGTCTCCCACTCGGAAGATGGTATCTCGGTATTCCTTCTCAATTTTCGCAGCCGAAGGCCCGTTCAAGGCACCTTGAAGTAACTTGTTCAGTTCATTGACGCCTAAAAGTCCTTTGCGCATAGGGGCTAAAACTTGAATATCTTTTAGGAAGTCTACCTTCTGAAACTTAGGAATACGGGTTGTAATTAACTCCACAATAGTCTCTTGGACTTGTTGTTGCACACTACGATTCATAAAGAAGAAGTCCGTCCCTTTTTCATTGTTCACAGGTTCCTTCCCTTGGTTGATGCGGTGGGCATTCATAACAATAGCACTTTCCCTCGCCTGTCTAAAGATTTGAGTCAGACGTACCACTGGAAGACGCTCACTTTTTATCATATCTTTTAATACATTTCCAGCACCTACTGAAGGTAATTGGTCTGCATCTCCAATAAGGATGAGACGTTGCCCTTCTTGTACTGCTTCTAAAAGGGCATACATTAAGTTGACATCTACCATAGACATTTCATCAATGATGACTACATCTGCTTCTAGTGGGTTCTCATCGTTACGATTGAACATCTGCCTATTACTATCTTCCTTGAGATAGCCAATTTCTAGTAATCTATGAATTGTCTGTGCCTTCATTTCAGTAGCTTCACTCATACGCTTGGCTGCACGCCCTGTTGGTGCCGCCAGTAAGACTTCCTCATTGGCTTTTTCTAACATGTGCAAGATAGCCTTAATGGTGGTAGTCTTACCTGTACCCGGTCCCCCTGTGAGTATAGTAACGCCATGCATAAGTACATAGCGCACAGCTTCTCTTTGCTCTTCTACCAGTTCAATAGAGAGTTCCTTCTGGGTTTGTTTCAGCTCTTTATCAAAGTCAAAAGGCATTTCCTTGTCGTAAGTGGCTGCAAGATCTATAAGCTTTCTTGCAATTTTTAGTTCACAATGATACAGTCTGCTTAAAAAGACACAGGCTATCTGATTATAATTTTTCACAAGAATGGCCTTCTGTATGATAAGTTCACTCATGGCATGGTCTACAAAATCTTCAGGCACGCCTAGAAGTTGCAAACTTTTCTCCACTAAAATATCCCTCGGCATATAGGTATGCCCTTCCATTGAGAAGTTATTAAGGAGATATAAAATGCCTGTCTTGATACGCTGTGGGTCACTCTTATCAATTCCTATTTGAGCTGCAATCTCATCGGCTTTCTTGAAGCCTATTCCAAAGATGTCTTCTGCTAACCGATAAGGATTGGTTTTAATGACTTCTATCGTCTTGTCCTTATACCGTTTGTAGATTTTGATGGCATAGGTAGGTGTAATCCCAAACTCTTGCAGCACCAACATGGCATTACGTAACTCATGTTGAGCGCGGAATACCTCACCAATCTCTACTGCCTTCTTGTCGCTAATCCCTTGGATTTGAGCAAGCACCGTTGGCTCACTTTCAATAATACGAAAAGTATCTAGCCCAAAGTGCTTCACAATTTTCTTAGCAGTCTTTGGCCCTATTCCTTTAATGGCACCAGATGCTAAATACCTTTCTATACCTTGTACAGTCTTTGGAATACTTCTTTCAAAAGTATCCACCTTTAGTTGTTTACCATAGACAGGGTGGGTAGCCCATTGACCTACAATACGTATTTCCTCACCAGGATGAGCACCAAGCAGATTGCCAACGCAAGATACTTCTTCTCCTTCATATTCAATTGTACATACTGTATATCCATTTTCTTCATTTTGGTATATGATGTCGTCTACAACACCTTCAATGACTATTTGTTCTTCCAATTCATCCACCCTATCCTTTATTATTTCCTACGTATCAGTTCTAGCTGAATCTTCTCATCGTCATAGCCTATATTTGCTTCATCGATCATAGTTCCTACAAGCCCTAGCTCCTCTGAACTTTCAGTCTCACCAGCTAGCTCCCAGTAGTATTCTTCCATCTCACACTCTCTTGGATAGCTTAAAAAGCTTTGAAGTTTTTTGACACACAGCTTTAAGTCATCTAGTGCAATAGCCTCTACCGTAATCACTTCACGATCGACTAAGTTATCAACTTTTATATCTAAACTCCTTGCCTGATGTTCTAGGAAAAAAGTTGTTAATTCATCTACCATTTTGGATATTTTCTTTACTTCATGTCTCACGATTTATTCTCCTTCTTAAATGCATCAATAATCGGAATTAAAACAGCAGCAATAATGCCCCCTGACAAACCATTGTTGTATAAAACGATTCCCCCATGTAATGCACCGACATTTTGTATAAAAGTAGCGTGTAATACACCTGCAAGTATTCCCCATAACGCGCCATATTCTCCTGCTATTGGTGCAAGGGTTGTTCCAAATAAAGCTGAAATAATAAGTGTAGAGGTGGGTGCATCGACGCCAAACAATTGCCACCCCAACAAAACACCCAGTACAATCGGCCATACATTCATCGGATGCTTACCAAAACTTCCAAATCCTATGACAGTAAACATAGCTGCCACAGTTGGACCATTAAAATGTCCATCTAATGAAAGGACAAAACCAATACACAAGAGCCCTAATATACCCATATTAACTAAGCTTAAGCCAAAGCCATCTTGCTTAATCATATCTGTTACAATTCTCCCTGAATGCCCAAGCAATCGCCTGTAGCCCTTAAATGTCTTCTCATTTATACGATAGCCCACTCCAATTAAGACTATGCAGTATAGTACAAAAAAGGTTACTAAACGCCAATCATTGTAAGTAAGCAACGAACTATTACTCTCTACAAAAATACTGGACTCATCAATAATTGAATAGACAATCATCCCAACAAATCCCGCTGCCGTTCCCATATTATATAAATTGTATCCAGCATGAAGGGTAACGATATGCGATGATACAGTCGGCATAATGAAACCTATAAATCCACCAACTACTGCCATAATAATAATACCGTATATCATATTATGCGACATACTTTCTCCAATAAGGCTTACCAGTGGACTCAAAGCAGTTGAAAACATATTAATAATGACTACGTTTTTATAAGGCATTTGATGATACTTGCTGTAGAGGTATCCCCCTAGGTAAAAAGGCCATATGTTAAACAGGTTCTTTCCCATAAAGCTAAATCCAGCGAGTAAAAAGAGGGCTGCAATAATCACACCATTCGGCTTAAAGTCTAGCCTTCTAAGCAACCATAAGTTAATGAATATAACACTTGCGGCATTTAATAAGGTTGCGCCAACACCTGCTATCAACAAATAATCTGTTAGTAAAATATCATTTGCTTTATAAATAAGCGCTATACCTTCTAAAAGTTCTACTGGACTTGCTACGATAAAAGCACATATCAACATGGCAAGTGGAAGGATATAGAGTACGTTATACATGGTACTACTTGATACTTCTTTCCGTCTCGTAATCTTAATCGTATTCATGTAAGCTCCTTTTTGTCTTTTGTTAGTCTCTTTATTTTATCATATATCCTAAAACATGATAACCCTCTCTTAGTACTACGCAAGCTCTATTCATCCGCTCAAGCAATTGTGTACACAACAAAAGGCCTACTTCCCCAAGTAGACCTTTCTTTTCCCATATTATTATCCTATATGTTTTAACCGTAAGGCTTAAAACCGATTAGTTAAGTGCTGCTTTTTTAAGTGCCTCTACTTTATCTGTTTGTTCCCATGGAAGGTTTACATCTGTACGACCAAAGTGTCCGTAAGCTGCTGTTTGTTTGTAAATAGGTCTTCTAAGGTCAAGCATTTTGATAATCCCTGCTGGACGAAGGTCAAAGTTTGCTCTTACGATTTCTACAAGTCTTTCATCACTTACAACACCTGTATCATGTGTGTTGATTAAGATTGAAACAGGATGTGCTACACCAATTGCATAAGCCAGTTCGATTTCACATCTTTTTGCAAGACCTGCTGCTACAATGTTTTTTGCTACATAGCGTGCTGCATAAGCTGCTGAACGGTCTACTTTTGTTGGATCTTTTCCTGAGAAAGCACCGCCGCCATGACTTGCATATCCACCGTAAGTATCTACGATAATTTTACGACCTGTAAGACCTGAATCACCTACTGGACCACCGATTACGAAACGTCCTGTTGGGTTGATGAAGTATTTTGTGCTTTCATCTAAGAGCTCAGCTGGAATAACTGGTTTAATAACATATTCCATAAGGTCTTTGTGGATTTGTTCTTGTGAAACTTCTTCGGCATGTTGTGTAGAAATAACAACTGCATCTACTCTCACTACTGTATCGCCATCGTACTCTACAGTTACTTGAGTTTTACCATCTGGGCGAAGGTAGTTCAGTGTACCATTTTTACGTACTTCTGTAAGACGACGTGATAATTTATGTGCTAAAGAAATTGGCATTGGCATAAGCTCTTCGGTTTCATCACAGGCAAAACCAAACATCATTCCTTGGTCTCCGGCCCCTGTTGCTTCAATATCTTCTTCTGCCATTTCATTGTTTCTTTTTTCAAGTGCTGTATCGACACCCATTGCAATATCTGGAGATTGCTCATCAAGTGCTACCATCACACCACAACTGTTGCCATCAAAACCAAAGCTTGGGTTGTTGTAACCAATTTCATTAATTGTGTCACGGGCAATCTTATTGATGTCTACGTAACAACTTGTTGTAACTTCTCCCATAACAAGTACTAGACCTGTTGTAACTGCTGTCTCACACGCTACACGTGCTTGTGGGTCTTGTGCATAAATTGCATCTAAAACTGAATCTGAAATCTGGTCAGCAATCTTGTCTGGATGCCCTTCTGTCACTGATTCTGATGTAAATAATCTTCTTGCCATTTTCAAAATCCTCCTTTAATATGTTTTAGTTTTAACATAAGCGATGTATTTAAAGGTTCGATGGTTGAATGCGTAATTTGTTGAAAAAAATAAAGGCCTCGAAAAACGAGGCCTTGTGTACTTTATCGTAAATACGATACATCCTCATCTTACAAGTGCTGTGCACTTGTGGGAATTGGCACCCGCTATACGCTGGTTGCCGGGTTTCGTAGGGCCCTGTCCCTCCACCTCTCTGGATAAGAATTACTCATCGCTATTTAATTGTTGACTTCATTATATAAGCTAGTCCTTTTATTTGTCAAGCAAATTATTTACTTAGTCGTTTGCACATCATGTCTGCAAGTCCTATACCGCCTGCTTCATCTTTCTTATAACCTGTTGTATTTACATTAGCTAAATCATTAGAAATAACCTCTAACTTTTTGGTTTATACATCTATGCCTGTCCCTACAATATAAAGACCTCTAATCATAGGCTCTGCTCTTTCTATTTTGCTTAGAGTATTTGTATTCTACAAATAGACCTGTCCCTACTGCTACACAAGAAATAGCTTCATTTGCAATCACTGCATTAATCCCTACTCTTTGTGTAATCAGTTTATCCAGTCCATAAATGAGGCTTCCTCCTCCTGTTAAAACAATGCCTCTATCAAATATATCGGCAGCAAGTTCTGGAGGTGTAGACTCAAGTACAACATGTACAGCATTTACAATCTCGTCAATCGGTTGAGCCAAGGCGTCTAGCATCTCATCGGAAGATAAAACAATATGTTTTGGTAGCCCAGAAACTAAGTTGCGCCCCTTAGCTGTCATCTCAATTGGAAAATCACGTTTATAGGCAGATCCAATATTTTTCTTAATCTCTTCAGCCGTACCTTCTCCAATAAGTAAATTATGTCTTTTACGCAAATATACCATAATCGCTTCATCGAAATTATCGCCTGCTACTTTAATAGACTTTTTCACAACAGCACCACCTAAGGAAATAACAGCAATATCTGCCGTTCCTCCTCCAATGTCTACAATCATACTTCCACATGGTCTACTAATATCAATTCCCGCTCCAATAGCAGCCGCAATAGGCTCTTCTATAACATCTACTTTTCTAGCCCCAGCTTGTCTTGTTGCATCTTCTACCGCACGTTTTTCTACTTCTGTTACCCCACTTGGTACACATACTGCAATACGCGGTTTAATCAATCTTGGACCAATTGCCTTATGAATAAAATACTTAAGCATTTTTTCTGTTGCATCACAATCATCAATAACCCCACGTCTAAGCGGTCTAATCGCCGTAATATTTTGTGGTGTACGCCCTAACATAGCATGTGCTTCCTCTCCCACAGCAAGCACTTCATTCGTTCTATTATTAATAGCAATAATAGATGGCTCTTGTAATACTATCCCTTGACCTTTTATATAAATAAGAACAGAAGCTGTTCCTAAATCAATTCCAATGTCGGCTCCTCTTCCAAACATATATTTTCTCCTTTACCTGTTGTCATTTTTCACCATAAAATTACCTTCATTATACCTTAAACACCATTGTATTGCAAAGTAAATAGAGGTTGCCGCACCATAATCAGCACAACAGCCTCCTCTACCCATCTATTTGATTAATCCTGAGTATTTTTCTTTTGTTGCTAGGCCACCTCTTAGGTGTCGTTCAGCTTTGTTAAGTTCTAAAACTTTCCTTGCTTCCATCGCAAGTTTTGGATTAATTTTTTCTAATCGTTCTGTGACGTCTTTATGGACTGTACTTTTACTGATGCCAAACTTCTTGGCCGTTTCCCTTACTGTAGCATTGGAATTGATAATAAACTTTGCAGCTTCAATGGCTCTTTCTTCGATATAAGGTTTCAAGAAAAGGCCCCCCTTAACACAACTCTTGTTTAATAAATATGCTAAGAAGTCCTTCTTTATTCTCAAAACTTGATTTAGGACAAGGATTTTGACAAAAAATATAAATTCAATATATAAGGTGATTAAATCTATAGTTTTTCACAAAAATTACTATTTATATTCACAAGAAAATATAGAGTAAATAGGCCTATATTTTTCCTAACGATTGGATGTATTAATTCAGTTTAAGCTATTATTTCTCATACAGATAGATAGTTGGCATTTCAACTCTATCACTGTATAACCCTTTCATTAATGAAGGCAAACTATAATCAACTTTGGTATCTTGAGTTACTGTTGTTAGAAACTCTCTGTCTGTATCCTTTCCTGCTGAGTTTCCTGATATATCCCTACCTTTGTAAGTCTCATTTTGAATACTTACTCTAACAAATGGTTCCAAATCCGTATCTACATTATAGAACTCATAGTAGCCATTCTCATCTGTTATAGCAACTGGCATTGGATGATTTGGGCTACTAATTGGATTAGTAACTGACTCGAATTTTGAAGGTCTATTTATACCGCCACTTCCATACATAAGTACTTTGATACCTACTACGGGTTTACCTTCTTGGTCAATAACTCGTCCTCTAACAGTATTGAACTTTTCGCTAGTTCTTTCTATCTGTAATAATCCTTTATCAATTATTGTAATGCTATCTGTTTTTGGGTCATATTTTAACTGTGCCCCAAATTGATTTACTAGGAATCTTATTGGATATACAGCTTTACCATTATGTATTCTGTATTTGATTGTATAGTCTCCTGAATATGCACCATTTACACGAGGATATGTTTTGTTGGTAATGGTTGACGGCGTTATATAGATGATTTTATCGTCTCTAATGATAATGCCTTCGCTAATATGTCTAAGATTAAGTGCTTCTCTTAGGAAGTCACCTTCTGCATATGTTACGCCATCAATGTAAATAGGGTTCTTTAGCACAGTCTCACGATAAATTGTTTGCTCAATTTTAGCTAATGCTACATCCTCTTGTACTCCTGCAAATACTGGCACTGCTACTAATAAAGATGTTGCTACTAAAATTGTTGAAATTACTTTGTTAAGTTTCATAATATAAATCCCCCTTCTTAGTCCCAAATGTTTTCGTATGTGTAGATTACAGGCATCTCTGCAAGTCTTGAGTCTACTCTTAAGAATCCATCTTCAAGTGCTCCCTTAGTTTTACTAAAAGTTCCTGGGGTATGTCCCTCAAATTTAACCACCTTACCTCCAACGGTCTTAGTATAATTAACCCCTACTTGTACTCTAGAATACTTAGCAGTATCTAATCCAACAAATTCATAGTATCCATTTTCATCTGTTTTAGTCACTGGAGGTAAGTTTGGATTGTCTCCACCTGCATTTGTACTTTGAGCTGTAGCGTCTTTGTTAAATCCATCAAGTGTAACTTCTGCTCCAACTACAGATTTACCATCTTTATCTTTAACGTAACCTTTAATTGTGTTGAGTTGAGTATCGACTAACTTAGGTTGTGATTCCCCGAAGTATTTAACTGTCATGAGCTTAGTTTTTGTATCGTAAGCTACTGTACAGTTCATATTCTCAAAAGTGAATTTTGCTGGTACGTGAGGTACGCCATTGAATAATTTAACCCCATAGTTACATGGTATATACTGGCGATTTACTTGTGGTCTAGCAGGTTGATTACTAATCTGAATTGCAGATACAGGTGTATACATCATCACACCATTTGTTGGTTGATGATACTTCTCTGATTTAACCCCCGCATACTTCTCTAAGTCCTTCACTGATACGTAACTCACCCCTCCGACAACGACTGGTTTTACTTGGAATGTCTTCTCTGGTTTCTTAACT
>NZ_JAVVQU010000001.1:126920-130126 GCF_036655075.1 Niameybacter sp.
TTGGAATGTCTTCTCTGGTTTCTTAACTTCTGGAAGTGTTACTGCTCCAGGTTGTTCTACTTTAACTTCTTGTGATTGTTCGACCTTTACTGGTGTTGCTAAAACTGGTTGTGCTAATAATAAACTTGCTAAGGCTAATGTTAAAACTTGGTTGAATTTTTTCACGATATATCTCTCCTTTTTAGTTTATAGACTACATTACATTATACATTAATTCATTTTATTTTCACCTAATTTTATATACTATTTATAAATTTATTACTTTACTCACTCATCACTGTACAAAAAAGTGTGTAGAATCCTTATATTTTCTGCAATGAAGATAGCATTCAATATAGGTGAATTCATACTCTTAATCCCTTCAATGAACTTCACATATCTACTGTAAAACAGATCGTCCCCACTATTTATTTCAATCTCCTCTTGCGTATTCAAATATGCTCTTCATTTTATACACTCTTTATGTACACAAAAAGCAGGTGCTCACGCTCCTGCTTTTTGCATGTTTTGAAATTAGTCTGCTATGTGTCCCATATCTACACCAGCTACTGACTCATGATAGCCTAAAATAGTTGTAGGGTCTACAATATTATCATTGTGTTTAACTTGTAAATACACATTGCTACCAAGGTCTGCAAATGGACCTGTAGGCGTACCCGCTGTACCAATGACTTGCATAGCGTCTACAGTTTGACCTAACAAGTCTTTGTCAGCTCTCCCGCCCTGAATACCAAGTTCACTTGTGTATCCATTGCCATGATCAATAACAATAACCTGTCCTACATTTCCAACAAGCTTCATGCTATCAAGTGTTGTAGCATCTTCAGTAATATCTACAATCACACCTTTAGCTGGTGCTTTGATAGCAGCACCTTCTTGAGCACCAATACAAACACCATAAGTACGCATGGTTTGCTCTAAAGCTGTGCTATACCAATGTTGTGTACTATCATCTCTAAAAGGTACGATTACATTTCCTTCTACAGGCCATAACATCGTATCCCCTTCAGCAAAGAAAGGTGCTTCATTTGCATCTGCAGTTGTAGTGCTAAAAGTTTCAACAGCCAATTCATCTTCTACATTTTTGTCTGTAGGTTGAACGGATGGAGTCTCTTCTACTACATCTGTAGCTTCTTGTTCTATATTTCCCGGTACAACATTGTCTGTAGTAGCATCCTGCACATCTGCTACTTCACCTTCTGGCACGATGTCTACATCGCCCATTTCGCTGTCTGTCATATCAAGTGCATCATCTGCCACGTCTCCAATATAAGCACCATTTTCACTCGCTACTGGTTCTGCATTATTAGAAAGCACAACAGCCGCTGCGATAGCACTTACACTCACAAGTCCTACTGCTAAATAAAAACCATATTTTCTTGTAAAGTTCTTAAGTTTATTCATCCTTTACACCTCCGACGTCTTAATTGTCGCCAGAGTAAAAGGGTTTTATTCACATACACTTATAAATTTTTAATTATTAGTTTTAATCTCTATGCCGGTGTAGTAGTAACTCAAAATTTCCTTATAAGTTGCCCCTTCCAGTGCCATGGCACTGGCTCCATTCTGACTTAGTCCTATACCGTGTCCAATCCCTTTCACATCAAATGTAATACCATTTGTGCTTTGGGTCACTGTAAAGCATGCTGAAGGTAGTCCTAGTATTTTTCTTAATGTTTCTCCATCTATAAGTAAATTTCCTATTTGAAGGCTCTCTATGTACCCAGCTTGGTCCTTTGCCACAATCTGAATTTGTTGTGTAAGTGCCTCTGCCTGAATAGACAGGTGTGAATAGGCATCTTGCAGCTTCTGTACAAACTCCGTTTGAGTAAAACCAAAGCTCTCTCTCACTGTATCTGCTTTACTTTCTACAGGCTGTAAATATGAAATGTCTTGCTTGTATAAACTGACTGCGGCTCTTGTCATTCCTGCACTTTCTTTATGATAAATCGGTTCAATAAGTTCATTGTTGGCATACATTACTTCATTAGCTGTATCTGCTACAACCTTTTTAAGCTTTGTATAGTATGCTGTATAGTCTTTGCCCCATTTGTCTTGCATCTCTTCTTTGCTCATAATAGCAAGACTCCCTTGACTTACTATGCCTAACTGTCTTCTTAACTTATAAGTTCTAAGTATCACCGCATAGGCTTTCAATACTTCTTCAGACTCCGTTGGAGAAGCCATCTTAGCAATAGCTCCTATTAACTCGTCTTCCTGTCTTTTAGCTTCTGCTTCTTTGCTCTCATCCTTATCTCCAATTCCTCTTACACTTTGGAGCAACTCTCCACTATAATGTCCTCCTGTATAAACAACCAAAGTTGGAATACCTATTAATATGCCTAGTAACACTAGGCACCAGATACCAATTTGTTTCATCGCTTGTCCCCTTTCATCTGTATCTTAAAGCCTGTAATACATTATATGAAAAGGAGACAAGTTTATGCCTTTCTTAAAAGAGTATTTCAAGGCTAACAATACAAGCTGTACAAATCATAAGGGTCACTAGTATAATAATAATATTTTTCTTGTCACACATAAAAAAGTCTCCTCCTCTTTTTTACTAAGAGTATAGAGCCTTTTTCTAGACTTTATTCAACTTAAGGTAGAAGTTTTAATCTCTCCTATCACCTTCTGAGCATCTACAATTTCTAGTGTCCATTCCCCTTTGTTTTATCGACATTTCTCTTGCTCTTGCCTAGATCCTAATGATATTATATAATGCAAACTATAAACTTATATATTGGAGGGCTCAAAAAATGGCTCATAATAAAATGATTTGTCACTGTAAACAAGTAGACTATATCGCAATTCGTCAAGCAATGTGTAAGGGTGCACGTACAGTTGCTGAAATTCAAGAAATGACAGGTGCTGGCACAGCTTGTGGCGGTTGTATCCCTGCTATCGAAGAAATCTTAGCTTCCGTTTGTGGCTGTAAAAATGTTTCTTTAGAAACAGTTGTACAAGCTGTTAAAGACGGCGCTGACACAGTAGAAAAAGTGGCTGAAATTACACATGCAGGTTCTGCTTGTGGTCGTTGTCAAAAACTTGTAGCAAACATTATCGAACTCGGTAGATAATAACAAAGGTCTAGAAAGGTGCGCATCAAGTCGCTCTTTTTCTAGACCTTTTCTTTTATATGCTCAAACCCCTGTAGATTTAAAAATTTTTTATACTTTATATCATCTTATTTTAAAATTATTTTA
>NZ_JAVVQU010000001.1:130226-153610 GCF_036655075.1 Niameybacter sp.
TTTATTTTATTTTATTTTTAAACATATATCCATGTTTATCCTTGTTGTAGTACAATAAATAAAAACCTAAGAGAATGTAAAAACTATAAAAAAGACATTCTTAAATTATGTAAGGAGGGTTTCTATTGCAATTACGCTTAAAATTACTTAGCTTATTGTTAATTCCATTCAGCCTTTTACTTTCTTACTTGTATACACTTGCCCCTGAAAAGTGGGAGCAATACTATTCTTTAGGTATCAACAAATGTACAATTCAGATTCTCAGTACTATTACTGGCATCTTTCCATTTTCTCTATTTGAATGGGGTATTTATCTCGGGCTAGGTAGCTTAATCCTCTATACTTTATATACTCTTTTTAAATGTATTACTCAATTTCAAGACTTTTTCAGACTCATCGGCACTTATGTTTTAAATATAGGCTGTATTGGTTCTATTTTATTTTTCATCTTTATTGCTTTTTGGGGAGTCAACTACAAACGTCCTCATTTTAGTGAACACTATGGTATTGAAATCGGTGAATATAGTACCGAAGAACTAGGTGAAGTCTATGCCTTCTTACTCTCAGAAGGTAGCAAAGCAAGAAGTAAGTTACCTACAGATGAAAATGGAGTAGCCTTACCACTAGGTGACTACCGAGATATCTTCAAACGTGCTCAGCTAGGATATGATGTGGCAGGAGAGAAGTTTACCGTTCTCAACGGAAATTATGGCAAAGCCAAACCCGTTCTTGCTTCTCCACTTATGAACTATACGGGTATCACAGGCATCTACTCACCTTTTACAGCTGAACCCAATGTCAACATCAGTGTACCATCTATCACAATTCCTGCTACTACTTGCCATGAGATGGCGCATCAGCGTGGCTATGGGTTTGAAAATGAATGTAACTTTATCGCTTATATTACAGCACTTTCACATCCTGACCCTGACTTCCAGTATTCAGCTTATATTATGGCCATTGCCTATACTAGTAATGCCCTTGCTACTGCAGACCGCGACTTACTTCTTTCCATCAATGCCAACATGCCTGAAGGTATTTATACAGACCTTGTGGCTATCAATACATTTTGGGATGGCTACAAAGGCGAGGTTCAAGAAGCTACAGAACAAGCCAATAATGCTTATCTTCAATCCAACGGAGTTGCAGCCGGTACCGCAAGTTATGGTGAAATGGTCAACCTAATCTTAGCCTTTTATGATAAATACTATTAATACAAAAGAGCACCTCTAGCCACTAAACCGTTGGGTCAGCAACTAGAGGTGCTTTATACGTTATGAAATCACAACAGCTACTAAACTCACTAGCATATCATAGATATCAAATAGTAAACAATAAATGTATTTTGTCCTATGCATTTTGAGCATAAAAAAATAGTAAGAACAGATTTAACCTGTTCTTACTATTTTTGCTAAGTAGCCAACTTCCCAACTATTAAAAACTGTTGTCCCTAATTGACTTTGGAAGTGCTTCACTTAGACTAGAGTCATTTTGGATTGGAATCACTTAGTACTGCATGGTTATTGCCATCGTTTCTCCAAGGGAATCAGTCCCTCCATGATCTTTTATACACGCTGACGAATATCATCTTTTTCGGAGGTGATGAACATCTTGTGTATGTTATTAGTATGTCCTATCGCAATATTTTTATGTGTCTTTTAAATTTAATTTTATAGATTACTTGCATTTTTAAGATGGTCCATTGCTAAGTAATAGGCTCCTATTACTGGTCTCTTATTTATAGGTATAAATCTAGCATTAGGTGCTACACGATGTACTTCCAACTTATAGGCATCTAAAAACAGTGAATTCTCTTCTGCAAAAGCACTCCCGCCTATGACAATTGGTACTTCTGTCCGCTGTAATCCTAAGCGCTGTATAACAGCAGCAGCTGTTCTCCCAACAGCTTGCCCATTCACAATGACAATATCTTGTGCCACCTCATCTTGCTCCCTCGCTAGCCTATACACAGTCATAGCAATTTGCACCCAGCCTTCTACTTCCTCTCCCTTTTCACGAAGCATATGGATTACCTCATTCATTGTACGTACACCTAGTACTCTTGGAATCTCATACTGCAATTTAGTAGCTTGTCCTATCCCTTCATCTGCCCTAAAGGCATGGTGCAAAGCCTCCCATGCCATTTCTGTATTACCCCCTCGATTCCCCAGTGCATATACCATATTACGTAGCTCTACTTTTTCCCCTTCCTTTGTTTTTCCCATACAACCATGTCCCATACCACATACACTTACAATACCCCAATTTTCTTTACTCCCAGCTCTTAGTACGAGCCAACAGTCATTATACACTTTAAATTCTTTCTCTCCAAATATTTCCCGACATACCTCGTCGATACACTTAAAATCTTCTTCGCAGTCTACACCAGCAAGCCCTATAATTCCAAAGACAATATCGGCTATTGTTATATTTAACTTGCTTAATGCTCTAGATATTGCGGTATCAATAGAACTCTTGGTAGTCTTTAACCCTACTGTATGATAATTAGCAGGACCACCAAATCCTTCGGCAAAAATATTTCCTTCTTCATCACCAATAATACAATGTGTTTTTGTTTCCCCACCATCTAGACCTAATAGATACATTCTTTTCCTCCTATTTTCCAATTTCTTTATATCTCTTACTTTTCCCAATAATCTCTATCCCTTATGAACTCTCTTTATCTCTTCTATTTTATTATAACATATTATAAAAATCCATTCTTTTACACCCTATTTATTACTTATTCTACTTCCCGGGAAATATTATGCCCTTTTTCATATGTTCTAGCATACATGTCTTGCTTTGAAATCTTCTACAAGTTTCTTCTAACAACAAAAAGACTGCTATCCCCCTAAAGGTATAACAGTCTTTTCTCACTTCATTTATTTCTTTTGCATGTCTAAACGTACAAGTGCTTTATGAAGTGCAATTTGTGCACGAGAAATGTCTAAGTCATTTTGTCCTAAACGTCCTTCGGCACGTTCTTTGGCTGCTTTCGCACGCTCAAAATCTATTTCCTCTTCAAGTTCTGATGCATCAGTAAGTACGACTACACGATCCTGTGTAATTTCTGCAAAGCCACCCATTGTTGTTACTTTGTGAAGTTTGCCACCCACTTTATAACGTAAAACGCCATAGCCAAGAAGTGTTACAACTGGTTCATGATCGTAGTATACACCCATATCACCTTCTAGTGTACGTAGCACGACATTATCTACTTGAATGTTTAATACTGCTCTCGTTGGTGTTATGATTTGAAGGCTTAATTTATTTTCTGCCATAGTCATCACCTACAATGTTTTTGCTTTTTCTACAGCTTCTTCGATTGTACCAACCATTAAGAATGCATTCTCTGGAAGGTCATCATGCTTACCTTCAAGAATTTCTTTGAAACCACGAATAGTTTCTTTAACTGGTACGTATTTACCTGCACTACCTGTAAATACTTCAGCTACGAAGAATGGTTGAGAAAGGAATTTTTGTACACGACGTGCACGGTTAACGACAACTCTATCTGTTTCTGAAAGTTCATCCATACCTAAGATAGCAATAATGTCTTGAAGTTCTTTATATCTTTGAAGAATTTCTTGTACATCACGTGCCACTTGGTAGTGGTCTTCACCTACAACTTGTGGGTCAAGAATACGTGATGTAGATTCAAGTGGGTCTACTGCTGGGTAGATCCCTTGTTCTACTTGTGCACGAGAAAGTACTGTTTTCGCATCAAGATGGGCGAAAGTAGTAGCTGGAGCTGGGTCAGTTAAGTCATCGGCTGGTACGTATACCGCTTGAACAGATGTAATAGACCCTTTGTTTGTTGATGTAATACGCTCTTGAAGAGCACCCATTTCAGTTGCAAGTGTTGGTTGGTAACCAACGGCACTTGGGATACGTCCAAGAAGAGCAGATACTTCAGAACCTGCTTGTACAAGACGGAAGATGTTATCTACGAATAGAAGTACGTCTTGTCCTGATTGGTCACGGAAGTATTCAGCCATTGTAAGACCAGTTAATGCAACACGCATTCTAGCCCCTGGTGGCTCGTTCATTTGTCCGAACACCATTGTTGTTTTTGAGATAACGCCTGAATCTGTCATCTCGTGGAAAAGGTCATTACCTTCTCTTGTACGCTC
The DNA here is from genome assembly GCF_036655075.1 of Niameybacter sp. NCBI lineage: Bacteria > Bacillati > Bacillota > Clostridia > Lachnospirales > Lachnospiraceae > Niameybacter > Niameybacter sp. The sequence continues at coordinate 134,363 of NZ_JAVVQU010000001.1, forward strand.
ACCTACACCTGCGAATACAGAGAAACCACCATGCTCTGTAGCAATGTTACGGATAAGCTCTTGAATAAGTACAGTTTTACCTACACCAGCACCACCGAATAAACCGATTTTACCACCTTTAAGGTATGGACAAAGTAAGTCTACTACTTTAATCCCTGTTTCAAGAATTTCAGATTCTGTAGATAATTCTTCAAATGTAGGTGCTGCTCTATGAATAGGCCATTTCTCTACATCTGGATCTTCCTTACCATCTACTGCATCTCCTGTTACGTTAAAGATACGTCCAAGTGTTGCTGTTCCTACAGGTACACTAATTGGTAATCCTGTATCAACTGCTTCCATACCACGCACTAAACCATCTGTTGCAGACATAGCGATACATCTAACAACATCATCACCAAGATGTTGAGCAACTTCTACTACAAGTTTCTCCCCATCTTGTTTTGTGATATTGATCGCATTGTAAAGTGCAGGAAGGTTGTTTGGCGTAAACTTTATATCTAAAACAGCACCGATAATTTGAACGATATGTCCTGTGTTTTGTGCCATTAACTCTTCACTCCTTTTAATTTGATTACTTAAGGGCCGCAGCTCCACCAACGATTTCAGATAACTCTTGTGTAATCGCTGCTTGACGTGCACGGTTAGATTCAATTGCAAGCTTCTCGATCATCTCGTTAGCATTTTCTGTCGCTGAATCCATGGCTGTCATTCTAGCACCTTGTTCACTAGCATTTGACTCTACAAGACCACCGTAAATAACATCTGTTACATAACGAGGCATTAAGTAGTCAAGTACCGCTTCTGGTGAAGGCTCATAGATTAATAAATCTTTTGGTCCTTCATGTTCTACTTCTTCTATTTGTGATATATCTACTGGTAAAAGACGAATCAAAGTTGGCTCTTGTTGAATGGTAGATTTAAATGCTGTATAGGCAAAATAAACTTCCCCAACTTCACCTTTGTTGAATAAATCAATAACATAGCTTGCAATTTCTCTTGCATCACTATACGTAGGCGCCGCAGAAATACCTGATATTTCTTTTGTAATATCAAAATGTCTTGCTTTGAAGAACTCTCTTGATTTCTTACCTACTGTAATAAGACGAGCTTCGTCTTTATTTGTTATATGATTCATTACTAATTTACCAATGTTAGCATTGTAACCACCAGCAAGTCCTTTGTCTCCTGCTAAAACCACATAGCCCTTTGCACTTGACCCATTCTGTTTAAGAAGTGGTGAGTTGAGGTTTGCTGAGTTTTTAGCAATAGATTGAATAACTTTTTGTACTTCAGTAAAGAACGGTCTTGATTTAAGTGCCGCTTCTTTCGCTTTAGTTAGCTTTGATGTTGCTACAAGGTTCATAGCATTGGTAATTTGTTTGGTGCTGCTTACGCTTTTAATTCGTCCTTTAATAGCTTGTAAAGACGCCATCTACCGCACCTCTTCTTTTTAAAATATAGAGTATTAATCTAAATGATTAAGCTTTAAATTTTGACTTGAATTCTGTAACAACAGTTTTAAGTTTTTCTTCAAGCTCTTTAGTAATACCTGCTTTACCTGTAACTTCTGTAAGAAGCTCTGGATATTTTGTATGAACTGTTTCAAGTAATTGTGTTTCAAATTGCTTAACAGCTGATACCGGAATATCAATAAGGTATTTTCTTGTAGCTGCATAGAGAACGATAACTTGTTCTGCTACACTCATTGGTTTGTATTGTGGTTGTTTTAAAACTTCCATAATACGTTCACCTTGTGCTAAAGCATTTTGTGTCGCTGCATCAAGGTCAGAACCGAACTGAGCAAACGCTGCAAGAGAACGGTATTGAGCAAGTTCCACACGGATAGGACCTGCGATTTGTTTCATCGCTTTGATTTGAGCTGCACCACCAACACGTGATACTGAAAGACCTGGGTTAACCGCTGGTCTAATACCTGCATTGAAAAGTTCAGTTTCAAGGAAGATCTGTCCATCTGTAATAGAGATAACGTTTGTTGGAATATAAGCTGAGATATCCCCTGCTTGTGTTTCAATGATTGGAAGGGCTGTCATAGATCCACCGCCTCTTTCATCTGAAAGTTTAGCTGCACGCTCAAGAAGTCTTGAGTGAAGGTAGAATACATCCCCTGGATACGCCTCACGACCTGGTGGTCTATGAAGAAGTAATGCCATTGTACGGTAAGCAACCGCATGTTTAGATAAATCATCATAAACAATAAGTACATCTTTACCATTTTCCATCCATTCCTCACCAATCGCAGCGCCAGCATATGGTGCTAAGTATTGAAGTGGAGAAAGGTCACTAGCTGTTGATACTACTACTGTTGTATAGTTCATAGCATCGTGTTTTTCTAAAGTTTTAACAAGTTGAGCTACTGTTGACGCTTTTTGTCCGATAGCAACATAGATACATTTTACATCTTTACCTTTTTGGTTGATGATTGTATCAAGGGCAATAGCAGTTTTACCTGTTTGTCTATCTCCGATAATAAGCTCACGTTGTCCACGTCCGATTGGAACCATGGCATCGATTGCTTTTTCTCCTGTTTGAAGAGGTGTATCTACTGATTTTCTTTCGATAACCCCTGGAGCAATACGCTCAACAGGACGGAATGTTGTAGAGTTGATTGGGCCTTTACCATCAATTGGTTGGCCAAGAGGGTTAACAACACGACCGCTAAGTGCATCACCAACAGGTACTTCTACAATACGTCCTGTTGATTTTACGTCGCTACCTTCTTTGATGAATTGGTCAGAACCTAAAAGAACAACCCCAATGTTGTCTTCTTCTAAGTTAAGAACCATTCCGTATATGCCGCCAGTGAATTCAAGAAGTTCCCCTGCCATTGCTTTTTCGAGTCCGTGTACACGAGCGATACCGTCCCCTACTGAAATAACAGTTCCTACTTCTGATACTTCAAGGCGTGTTTTATAGTTATTAATTTGATTCTTAATAACGCTGCTGATTTCCTCTGGTCTAAGGTTCATTAAATCATTACACCCCTTTTTTATGCAAGTCGCAAATGACTTAGTTCGGATTTTAAAGCATCCATTTGACCCTTGATGCTTCCATCTACTACTTTGTCACCAACACGAATGATCATACCACCGATAAGTGATGCATCTACTGCTTGAGTGAGCTCAATCGTCTTACCTGTTCCTTGTTCAAGGTTGGCTTTAATTTGCGCTATTTGCTGATTTGTAAGTGGCATTGCAGAAGTTACGTGAGCTTGCATCAGCCCTGCATCTTCTTTTGCCATGTTTATAAATTGTGTAAGAATATCGATTAAATATCCTGTACGTGATTTTTTAATAATAAGCCCCATAAGGCCAACGAACTCATCAGATACACGCCCACTAAAGGCTTCTTCAATAAGCTCTAACTTTTGTGCTTCAACTACACTTGGATGACCAAGAAGATTCATGTACTCTGGCTCACCTTTTAAAAGTTCACAAATAGCACTTGCTTCTTCTTTAAATTTTGTCATTGCCCCTTGTTCTTTGGCAATTTCAAAGAGGGCAGTAGCATAACGGTTAACAACTATCTCAGCCACTGTACATCCCCCATCTCTTTAATCAGTTCATCAACTAATGCATTTTGTTTGTCTGCATTCATTGATTCAGCTACAAACTTACTTGCCATAAGTGTAGCAACTTCGATCATTTCTTGTTTCATCTCAGCTTGAACACGTTCTTTTTCAAGTTCAATATCTTTAAAAGCTTTAGCTTTGATGGCTTCTGCTTCGTTTTTAGCTTCGTTAATAATTTCTTCTTCACGTGCTATTGCTTTAGCTCTTGCTTCTTTTAAGATTTCTGTAGCTTCAGCTTCAATGTTAACAAGTTTGCCTTGATAATCTTTTTTAAGACCTTCAGCATCTTTTTTAGCATTAGTCGCATCGTTTACCTCAGCTGCAATCATTGCTTGACGTTTTTCTAAAAACTCACTTACTGGTTTGAAAAGTAATTTCGCTAGGATTGCAATAATTAGAAATAGAGCTAAAAGCTGCACGAACCATTCCCATCCTGTTTGCATGGAAAATTCAATAATTTTTGAGCTCAAAGGGAAATTCCCTCCTTTCTATGTCTTATACCGCTTACTCTGTTTTTATTAGCCAAGTAACTCAATGTATTTTGTGATGAGTGGGTTAGCGAATAAAAGAATAATAGCTACGATAAGACCATAGATACCTGTTGTTTCGGCAACAGCAGCACCAAGTAACATAGTACGTACTACGTCTGATTGTGCTTCTGGTTGACGACCTACTGCTTCTGCACCTTTACCAGCTGCGTATCCTTGTCCAATACCAGGTCCGATACCTGCGATCATTGCAAGACCAGCACCAATTGCTGAACATGCTAAAATTAAAGCTCTTCCATCGATTTGGTTATCCATTATGAAATCCTCCTTAAATATACATCTAATAATTTTTTAAATCCTTATGCAAATAAGTTAACGAATAATAAGAGTAATGCAATGATAAGGGCGTAAATCCCTGTTGTTTGAGCAACTGCTTGCCCAAGAAGCATTGTTCTTACGATTGCGCTTTGAAGCTTTGGTCTTTTACCAACTGCTTCTGCAGCTTTACCCGCTGCGTAGCCTTGACCAATACCAGGTCCAATACCGGCGATCATTGCAAGTCCTGCACCAAGGGCTGACGCCGCAAGTACAAGTGCAATCCCACCTTTATTAAGAAGTGGATTGGCAAATAACATAATAATGGCAATAACTAATGAGAAAATCCCTGAAGTTTCAGCAACAGCTGCCCCTAGTAACATAACTAAAGTTGCTGGCTTTCCACCGTCTTTAGGGTTTTTACCCATTGCCTCAGCTGCTTTACCCGCTGCAAAACCTTGTCCAATACCTGGCCCAATACCTGCAATCATTGCAAGTCCTGCACCAATCGCTGAAAAGGCTAAAACGAGAGCTACTGGGTCAACATTTGCCATCCATCCGAATAGGAACTCTGTATATCCCATACTTTCACCTCTTTTTTTAGTCTTCCATTGCGCTGGATACGAATGTCATGCTCAGCATAACAAAGATAAGGGTTTGTAACGCACCTGCAAACACATCGAAATATGAGTGTAGGATTGAAGGTAAACCAAGTTGTGCCCACCAAGGCATCATGGCATAATATAATCCCATGATAATGGTTCCACCTAAGATATTACCAAATAAACGGAAACTTAATGAAATTGGGTTGGCCAACTCACCAATGATGTTAAGTGGTAACAAGAATGGCATTGGTTCTAAGAATCCTTTAAGGTAGTTTGCACCTTTGGCTCTTAAACCAAAATAGTGGATCATGAAAAATGTGGTTAATGATAATGCAAATGTTGTTGCAATATCAGCAGTAGGTGGTCTTAGTCCAATTAACCCTGTTAAGTTACTTAACAAGATGAATAAAAACATAGGACCGTAGAATGCACCGAATCTTCTATTTTTCTCTCCCATTGTACTAGATGTAAAGTTATAGATAGTATCTACTAACATTTCAACAATGATTTGGAATTTGGTATCCGGAATCGTTTTGAAATTTTTAACTTTTGCACGTACAATAAGAGCAAAAATAGTTAAGACAGCCATTACTAAAAAGGTGTTAATATGTGTTGTTGTGAGACCATAAGGTTTACCATCAATTGTAAAAAACGTTACAACCTGATGAATCCCAAAGTCTAAATTTTGCTCCACCTACTCACTCTCCTTTCCATATAAATTTCTATGCTAAAGAGCTATGCTCTTGTTGCTAAAGTATTGTGTCATCTTACACCTAATTGTGCATAAGCTCCTATTTTCATAGATATGAGCCCAAAAAACACTCCTACTAGACTAACATCTTGAGATAAAGCTGCTATGAACAAAACAGCACCTGTTACAAAATAACGTAACATATAATGACGTTGCGTATAGTTTTTTGCCTTACCTTCTGGCATACTTACTGCCCTTGTAAAAGTTGTTGCCATAAGTCTAAGCTTTAGGAGTGCAATCATTAATCCTAAGAAAATGCCCGCTGTCCAAGCAACTACATTGGGTGTAAGAAATACACCTATTCCATATACAACGAGTGAAAAGGCAATCATTGTAATTTCCATTAAATGCTGTTTTATATATGCCTTATTCATCTTTTTCACCTCTCTTAGCTTCTTTTCCTACTATATAGAACAAATTGCGAAAAGCACTCCCTACCCCTAGTAAAATAAAAATAACGAGGAATAAGGGAGACTTATTCGTAACATTATCTAAGAAAATCCCTAAAAATACACATAAGAAAATAGGAATCGCCATCGAAAGGCCTACTTGTTCGAGAAGTGCTAGTGATCTTAACCAGCCTTTCTTCTTCATCTTTTCACCTACTTTTATGCGTTATAGATATAATCTGCTGGGCGAGGTGCATCTTCTTGGAAATAAGAAAGAATAGCTTCTACAATACGTCTTGAAGCTTCACCATCTCCAAATGGATTTTTGGCCTGTGCCATTTCTTTATAGATATCTTCATTTGTAAGTAACTCTTTTGTTAAGTTGTAAATGGTTTCTCTTTCTACACCTGCAAGCTTAAGTGTGCCTGCTTCAATACCTTCTGGTCTTTCTGTTACGTTACGAAGAACTAAAACAGGTTTGCCCATTGAAGGTACCTCTTCTTGAAGTCCACCTGAATCTGTAAGCACAAGATAAGATCTTTGCATTAAGTTATGCATGTCCTTAAGGTCTAGTGGTTCAATAAGGTGTACATTTTCTATATCCCCTAAAATTTCATAGGCTACATCACGAACCGCTGGGTTCTTATGAACTGCATAAACAACCTCTACATCACTAAATTCATTTGCAATCGCTTTAACTGCCTCACAAATATTACGTAAAGGTTCTCCTAAATTCTCTCTTCTATGCGCTGTCATTGTAATGACGCGTTTATTGGCATAATCTATATGATTTAAAATATCTACTGTAAAGTGATACTCCTTTGTAATCGTTGTTTTAAGTGCATCAATAACAGTATTCCCTGTTATAAAGATTGCATTCTCATCTACTGCTTCGCGAAGTAGGTTGCCTTTTGAAAGTGGTGTTGGTGAGAAATGTAAAGTCGCAATAGCACCTGCTAATTTTCTATTCATTTCTTCTGGGAACGGTTCGTATATGTTATATGTACGAAGTCCTGCTTCAACATGTCCTACTGGAATTTGTTTGTAAAAAGCCGCAAGTGCTGTTACAAATGTTGTAGATGTATCTCCATGTACAAGTACAATGTCAGGTTTGGCCTTTTCAAGGACACCTTCCATACCTTCTAATACACGTGTTGTAATGCCTGTAAGGGTTTGTCTATCTTTCATAATGTTTAAGTCATAGTCTGGCTTAATCTCAAAGATTTCTAAAACTTGGTCAAGCATTTCTCTGTGTTGTGCCGTTACACACACAAGATTCTCTATATTTTTATTTTTTTCAAGTGCTTTGACTAATGGTGCCATCTTAATGGCTTCTGGCCTTGTACCAAAAACACTCATAACACGGATTCTTTGGTCCATTTCACTACTCTCCTATTCTATTAACAATATAGTACTTATTTCTATTGTGTTTATTATATTGTAATAATATGTGCGTACTTAAAAAAACGACCTTTTTATCTTTCTTACTTTACCATTATAATCATACAATTGTAAATGGTTTGCTTATAAGTCGGATAATATTGAATCTTTTTCAATATTACACAAAACTATACTCTAGCATAACGCCACCTGCATTATACCATCTTTTGGCACACTCTGTCGAATATTATTACATCTTCTACTTTAAAAAACCACTATGCACTTTTGCATAGTGGCTTTTCTATTTAATTTCTTCCTTTTATATACATAAGTACTTCACATGAGTTTGACTTCTTTTAACTTTATTTAATGGATTTTTTCAAAAAACCTTTGAGCAATTCTTACCGTTTCCATCGCATCTTTTGCATAGAAATTGGCACCTACAAATGTAGCTAAGTCTGGTGTAAGCACTGCACCACCTACCACTACTTTACATTCAGGATATTCTCTATTTAAGCATTCTATTGTCTCTTTCATACTAGTCACTGTTGTAGTCATCAAGGCACTAAGTCCAACAAGTTCCACTTGATGTTTAAGCGCCGCCTTTACGACTTCTTCCGCGGCTACATCTTTGCCTAGGTCAATCACTGTAAACCCGTAATTTTGTAAGATAACCTTGACAATATTCTTGCCTATATCATGAATATCCCCATGGACTGTAGCCAATATGACCTTAGGGCCTCCTTGATGTGTTCCCCCGTTTTGAATCATCGCAAGCTTCAATACTTCGAAACTACTTTGAGCAGCCTCAGCTGATTTAATAAGTTGAGGTAAATAAAGCACTTGCTTCTCATAATCTTCTCCTACCTTATTGAGTGCAGGTACAATGAACTGCTCAACAATTTCAAGCGGTTCATGAGCCTTTAAATACTGTTTAGTTATCTTGTGTGCTTCATCTTTTAGCCCTTTGATAATTGCTTCTTCTAGCCCATAGTTAAGGGTAGTCGGTGCTTCTTTTGTTTGTGCTTGTTGCTTACTAAAATACTCAATGTAATCTTTAGATTCTTTATCTCTACCTACTAAAACACGGTAAGACAAGATAGCTTCTATCATCTCTTTATTTTTAGGATTTAAAATAGGTGCATCTAACCCTTGCAAAAGTGCCATTGTAAGCATTGCTTGATTTAATGCTGGTCTTGCTGGAAGACCGAAAGATACATTGCTTACGCCAAGCACCGTTTTGACACCTAGCTCTTCCTTAACCAACTTCACAGCTCTTAATGTTTCAAATACTAAATCTTGTTGTGCAGAAGCTGTCACTACTAGACAATCTATAAAGATATCTTCTACCGGAATACCATAGCCCTTAGCTGCTTCTACGATACGCCTTGCTACTTCTAAGCGTTCTTCAGCGGTTTCTGGAACACCTGTTGCATCAAGTGTAAGCCCAAGTACTGCTGCTCCATACTTCTTAGCAATAGGTAACACTGCATCTAAGCTTTCTTGTTTGCCATTTACTGAATTAATAAGGGGTTTACCATTATAAATACGCACTGCTGCCTCTAAAGCTTTCACATTAGAAGAGTCAATTTGAAGAGGCAAATCAATAACACCTTGAATGTTCTTTACTGCCTTTTTAAGCATGTCTACTTCATCAATATCTGGAAGTCCCATATTTACATCTAATAAGTCTGCGCCTTCTTCTTTTTGTTCTAGAGCAAGACGCAACACATAGTCCATATTATCTTCACGAAGTGCTTGCTGTAGCAGTTTTTTCCCTGTTGGATTCAGACGTTCACCTATTACTTTCACATCGTCAAAAAACACTGCATTTTGGCTACTACAGATTCCACATAGATGTTTTGACGTGATTTCCTTTAAAGGTATTGTATGAACTTTATCCACAACACTTCTAATATATGAGGGTGTTGTTCCACAACATCCCCCTAAAATACTCACACCCAGTGCTCTAAAGTGACCCATATAATAGGCAAACTCTTCTTCTGTAATATTATAAACAGCCTTTCCATCCTTCATATCTGGAAGACCAGCATTGGGTTGTACAAGTACAGGAATAGAAGCTAGGCTCATGAGCTTTTCTACAAGTGGTACAAGTTCTTTAGGGCCTAAGCTACAGTTAATGCCCAATGCATCTACACCTAGCGCTTCTAAAGTGAGGACCATAGCTTCTAAACTTGTTCCAAAAAAGGTTCTTCCTGTCGCTTCAAAAGTCATTGTACAGTAAATAGGTAGTTGACTGTTTTCTTTTGCTGCAAGTACCGCTGCCTTTAACTCATACAAATCTGTAAAGGTCTCAAATAAAACAAGGTCTGCACCTGCTTTTTCTCCTGCTACAACTTGTTCTTTAAACACTTCATAAGCTTCTTCAAAGCTTACATCCCCTACAGGTTCAAGTAACTTACCTGTTGAACCAATATCTAATACAACTTGTCCACTACCTCTTTTGGCTACGGCACCTCTAGCTATAGCTACGGCTTGTGTAATGACTTCTTCTACCGAATAAGACGTATCTACCATCTTATAGCGATTAGCGCCAAAGGTATTGGTTGTTACGCAGTCTGCGCCTGCCTCTAAGTAGTCAAGATGTACTGCTTCCACTAAGTCTCTATGTGTAAAGTTAAAGCGTTCTGGTACTTCACCTAACTTCAAGCCTTTACTTTGTAGTACCGTTCCCATAGCACCATCAAAAAATCTAATTGCCACACTGCTCACCTCGTTTTCTATAAATACACCGCTCTTGCATTAAGCAGTGCGCACAACTTTTATGTCTTCCTTCTTTTATATTGGATACCCCAATAAAAGCCGTTACTGATTTAAGAGGGATTAACATACCTGCCATCGTAGCAGAAATCCCTACTTTTCTTACTGTATCAAGAACACTTAGAACATCCTTTTGAACTTTCAACGGTACGTCCCCATATCCTGGACTATAGCGCATGGTGAGAAACTGTCCTTCTTCTAGCTGTTCCATAATCTCACTTTCTACATCATCACAAGCTTCTTCAATCATAACATTGGCACACCCGTTATAAATAAGTGCTTTCATCATATCTACTTGTTGCGCTGCACTAATCTTTTTGTCAATTTCATTTCCAAGGGTCACAGCCATTAGATAGAGTTTGCTAGAATGCTTTAAGATACCTGCTAAGTCTCTACTCGTTAGACCAAAGCAGACATCTTTAAGTAATATACTATTTCCCTCCAGACTCATATCTAAACACTGATAGGTTTTCCTTATGGTTACACCAGACTTCATGTCCTGATAAGCTTCTATAATTTGGTTTTTCAAGGTCTGGTCCGCCGTCAAATACGGCACATTTAAATACCTTAGTACCTCTTTTACAATCAATTCATCCTTTCTCATATCCTTATACCCTCTTTGTCTTCACAGCATAGTTAATGCCCCTAATATTCTCCATAATACGTTTAGCAATATCTGCTTGATTCATCGTATAAAGGTGAATGCCATCTACCCCTGATGCAAGTAAGTCAATAATCTGCATGGTAGCATAAGCAATCCCTGCTTCTTTTAAAGCCTGTGCATTGTGATGATAAGCTTTGACAAGTCCTTGTATCGTAACTGGAATACTGGCTCCGCAAAGGGTCACCATACGCTTTAGTTGCTTTGCTGAAGTAATTGGCATAATCCCTGCTACAATAGGTGTATGTATACCCATACTTCTTACATAGTCTCTCCATTTATAGAATACTTCATTGTCAAAGAAGAGTTGGCTAATGAGTACATCTGTCCCACAAGCTGTCTTATGTCTAAGTCGTGCTAAATCCTCTTCCATTGTAAGCGCTTCAATATGCTTTTCTGGGTAGCACGCTGCCGCCACATCAAATTTTCCGTTTTGCTTTATGTAACTTACTAAATCACTACCGTAGTTAAAGTCTCCAAGGATTGCACCTTCTGGCAAATCCCCTCGTAGTGCCAAGATATTTTCTACACCTTCGTCTTCTAGTTCTTTTAAGATTTGACTCATACTGTCTCTTGTTGCCCCTACACAAGTTAAATGAGCAAGTGGTGTAATATTGTACCTATTTTGCAAAACAGATGCAATCTGTACGGTATTGCCTCGTGTCGTTCCACCCGCTCCATACGTTACACTGATAAAGTCTGGTGAAAGTGGTGCAAGTGCATCTATGGTGCTATAAATACTTTCTATAGAAGTAGTTTGTTTCGGTGGAAAAATCTCAAAAGAAATGACTGGTTTACATTGTTCAAATATTTGGCTTATTTTCATGCTAAATCCCCTTTATATTATTCTATTTTTTAAGTACAGATACATATGAATTCTGTGCAATATAGAAACGCCATGCTTTATCTTTATATTCTTCGGCGTAATCAATATTAATTCTTTTATCTGCTATAATCTGGTCAGGCACCTCTCCATCTATAATATAGAGTGGCCCTACCTGTGTGACATCTACTTCATTTAAGCCTCTGTCTATTTCTAGTGCCTTACACAACTTTCCTGGTCCATTGGTCAAGTCCTGAAGTTTTTTAGACTTAATGGGTCTATTGGACTGACTATAAACAGTACTTACTTCATCTAAAGGTTCTACCGCTCGTATAAGTACACAATGAGGCGTACCTTCTTCATTAGCAGCAATATTTAAGCAATTATACATACCGTAGATTAAATACACATAGGTTCTTCCTCCTATTCCAAAGAGAGGTTTAGTCCTTGTGGTTGGCTTTCCTCCATAGACATGAGCACCTTTGTCTTCTACGCCCATATAAGCTTCTGTCTCTACAATTTTGAATGCATATTGCTGCCCATCTTTTTCCCTTATGAGCACTTTACCCAATAACGCTTTTGCTACTGTTAGCCCATCTTGCAAGTAAAAATCACGTTTCAGGATGTCTTTCACTTCTTCCTTTCCTCCCTTCTTCTTTTAGCTGGTCTTGCATGTTTCATATCTTGATAAAGTGCATTCATTTCTGCACCAATAAGTACAAGCATACCACTCATATAGAGCCATATAATTAAAATAAAGATGCTTCCAATACTGCCATACATTTGATTGTATTTACTAAACTTATCTACATACAAAGAAAATAAATAAGAAAAGGCATACCATGCCACACTTGCAAACAAGGTTCCTGGCCATACATTTCCATCTCGAAGATGCTTTCTAGGTACAAACTTATAAATAATATAGAGTGCTACTAGCAATGCACCTACTGGTAGTGTAAAACGTATGAAATCCCACAACACCCGATAGCTTTGCCACTGTATCCCTACCTTATGAATAATATATTCGCCAATGCGATTTCCAAAGACTAGGAGAACAATCATACCGGCTATGAGCACCGCTAACATAAGTGCATAGAACATAGCAACAAGCTTTCTCACCCAAAAGGCTCTCTCATCTACTGCACTATACGCCTTATGAATACCTCTAATAAGCGCATTTACCCCTGCTGATGCAGACCACATGGCTGCAATAGCACTCACAGAAAGTAAGGTAGCACTACGGTATTCAATTAATTGGTTTATAGTCTGTTCAATAAAAGGCATAATGGCTGCTGGAATAACATCTGCAATATATTTCATAAACTCACTCTGTGCAATATTAGTAAAAGTTAAAATAGAAATAACCATCAGTAAAAATGGAAAAAAAGCCAGAATCCAATAATAGGTAATCTGAGCACTTCTTGAGGCAATCTCATGACCAATATAACGCTTTTTCATCTTCAGTATATATTCAATGAAATACTTAATATTTTCCAAATCAATTCCTCACTTCTTGATGTACAATCTCATATTCAGTATATCTCTACTTAACGAGTAGTATACTTATTTTGATAAATCTTTTTTTAACTATATCATAATTTAAACTTGTATAAAAGATTTTACTTTTATCTGCGCATATAAAAAAACACGAGCCTAAGCTCGTGTATCTTTTGTTTTATTTATTTCTAATTTCTTTTGCTTTACGTTTCATCTTGTTCATAAGGCCTTCTTTTTGTGGTGTAGGAAGCTTTCCTGAAACCACATTAACAAGCATAATCCCTGCTACTTCAGCCTTAATTTGTTTTTTTACAGGTACTGTATTGTACACTACTTCATCACACATAAGTGTTACAATTTGTGGACCTGCTTTTGCAATAACAACTGGCATTTTTCTTTTACGTTGCATCTTTGGCATTTGCTCTTTTACTTGTTTAGGAAGTTTTAAATTATCTATTTTATCTTTTTTCTTATCAATAATAAATAGCGGTACGACTTGCTTATGTTGATTTACAAGTTGTTGTTGCTCATCATATCTTTTCTGTAATTTCTTACCCCAAAAATAAAGTCCAGCACCGACTGCTGCAATTACTACTACCCATATTAAAACGAACATCCAGGTTTCCATTTCATACCTCCTTGTACAACTTAATCTGCAAATAGTATAGCATATAACCGAATATACCACAATATGAATAACATATTAGTTTTTATCTTACAAAAAGGCGGTAAAACTATGCTTATTTTTCTCTTAATACTTTCTCTTTTTATCAATCTGAGTCTGATTGGTTATATGATTTTTATAGAACATAAAAACGTTATGGCCACCTGGGCATGGCTCATGGTACTGCTCTTTATACCTTTTCTAGGCTTTTTTGCCTATCTCTTCTTTGGGCAAAGCATGAAGAAGCGTAGAATGTTTAATCAAAAGGAAGAATCTGACCGCTACATGCATCTTTTGCATAAGGAAATTCACAAAGATTCTTGTAGCTATTGTAACAATAAATCATGTTCTAGTTGCTATGACTACAAACTCCTTCACTTCCTTCTTGTCGGTCATGAGTCAGTCTACACCTGTGACAACCAAATAACCCTCTTTGTTGATGGAAAGAATAAGTTTGATACCCTTTTTGAAGATATTGCACACGCCAAAAAGTATGTCCACTTAGAATACTATATTATACATGATGATGCACTGGGTAGGCACTTCAAAGACCTTCTCATTCAAAAAGCAAAAGAAGGTGTAGAAGTGTCTCTTCTCTATGATGGTATGGGCTGCATTAAAACACCTATTCACTACTTCAAAGAACTCATCTTAGGTGGTGTGCACCTCACTTGCTTTTCCCCACCCTTTACACCTTGGCCAAACCTTCACTTCAATTATCGCAACCACCGTAAGCTTTGTACCATTGATGATACCTTATCCTATATTGGTGGCTTCAATATAGGTGACGAGTATTTAGGCAAGAGTAAAAAAATGGGTTACTGGCGTGATACCCATATTAAAATAGTAGGAAGTAGCACCTTGCTATGCAACCTCCAGTTTCTACTGGACTGGCGCTTTGCCACAAAGAACACCCACTACCTAGACACCTATGACCTACCTCAACTTTCTCCCCTTTGCCACGCTACAGGTGCTGTTATTCAACTTGTTGCAAGTGGACCTGATTCGAAGCTTCCAGCTATTCGTAATGGCTATATTCAAATGATCAATGAAGCCCATACGAGTATCTGGATTCAAACACCTTACTTTGTCCCTGACGATGCACTACTTACTGCACTCAAACTCGCAAGTCTCTCAGGTATTGATGTGCGTATCATGATTCCCAATAAGCCAGACCACATGTGTGTATACTGGGCAACTTACTCCTACATTGGGGAGTTACTCGCCTGTGGTGCCAAAGCCTACACTTATGAAAAAGGATTTTTACATTCAAAAACTATTGTTATAGATGAAAATCTCTCCTCTGTTGGAACCGCAAACTTTGATATGCGAAGTTTGAATCTTAACTTTGAGATGAATGCCTTTATCTATGACAAAAGCTTCGCCAAATCACTTAGCGAAGCTTTCTGCAAAGACTTATTAGATTGTCATCCACTTACTTTAGAAACTTATTTAAATCGGTCTCATAAAATTATTTTTAAAGAATCTATCTCTAGACTCTTCTCACCTATTCTTTAATACATGCCAATCACAATGTCGGTGTTGGACCTTTTCACACGACAGTGTGTAGCGTCTTCTTGAATATACTTCACTAGATTGCCCATTATCACTTTGGCACCTGGATGAAGTATATTTTTAACTCTCTTGAGAGTTATTCCGTAATTTCTGCTAATAATGCTCTTACTATATCTTCAACATGTTGTGGTAATTTCTTTTTCTCTTCTGCTGTTAAAGCTGCTACATCAATAGGTTTCCCTACATTTACATAAACCGTTGCTTTTTGTATCCATTTCTTTTCTTCAAGGACTTTATAACTATTTTGAATAGCTATTGGTACAATTGGTACATTTGCCTTCGTTGCAAGTTTAAAGCTACCTGCCTTAAAACTACCCATTTCAGGTCCTTTTTGACGTGTGCCCTCTGGGAAAATGACTACAGATTGACCTTGTTTAAGTTCATCTATACCGTCTAAAATCGCCTTCATAGATTGTTTCATGTCATCTCTTACAATATAAATACATCCCATTGCATCAAACCAATCACCAATCACTGGCATCTTCTTTGTTTCATCTTTCCCAATAAAAATAGCTGGATCCTTATCTATCAATGTTGCC
Organism: Niameybacter sp.; assembly: GCF_036655075.1. NCBI lineage: Bacteria > Bacillati > Bacillota > Clostridia > Lachnospirales > Lachnospiraceae > Niameybacter > Niameybacter sp. The sequence continues at coordinate 150,423 of NZ_JAVVQU010000001.1, forward strand.
ATAATAGGGCTATCATACAGGCCTTTGTGGTTAGCCATGTACACAACTGGGCCATGCTCAGGTAAGTTCTCTTTTCCCTTGATAACTAGCTCTGTGCCTGCAGCACGTATCATTCTACGACTAAGTTCTCTCATAATCTCATAGATTTTTGCACGATAAGCTTGTTTCGTTGCACAGTCTAACGCCTTGTTATCTACACGATACTTCTTACGTTTAGAAGTAAACGTTAAATAATGAAATCCCATTGTCCATAATACCCAAATTCCTCTTAGCACATGCTCACTCCTTTTATTCAGTTTTGTACTCGTCTAGCATACGTTCTTTTAAGTAATACAAGTCGTCCGATAAGTCTACAGGAATATTTGCTGGATTGATTAAACGTTTTTGCTCGTCCCATAATCTTTCTAACTCTTCCCTCGCATAGGCACGAATGTCCATTGTTTTTGGTGAATCATAAATACACTCACCTTTTCTAAAGATTGGTACAAGTAAGTCCCTCATTGTATATTGGCCAGCTTTAAGCTGCATTTTTTTCCATCTTGCCTTAGGGTCACGTACAACAATATCTTGATTTACATCAAAAGTTTCCTCTTCTAAAGCAATTAAATCCACTTTAACCTTATTTGTATGCTTATCATAAATGCGAATAACCTTTTTAATACCAGGATTAGTTACTTTCTCTGGGTTGTCAGAGATTTTGATTTTAGGTTTGAAGCTATCAGCATCTTGACGTTCTGCTGCTAACTTATAAATTCCACCGAAAGATGGGCAGTCATCAGACGTAATAAGCTTTGTACCAACCCCCCATAAAGTGATTGCTGCACCTTGACGTTTAAGGTCTGCTATCAGGTACTCATCTAAGTCACAAGATGCACTAATCACAGCATCTTTATAGCCTGCTTCATCTAACATTTTTCTTGCACACTTAGATAAGTAAGCAAGGTCTCCACTATCTAGTCTAATCCCAAATGAAGTGGAGATAATGCCCGCTTCTTTCATTTCATCAAATACTTTAATCGCATTGGGTACACCTTGTCCTAAAGTATCATAAGTATCTACAAGCAAAATACATTTGTTAGGGAAAATTTTAGCATAAGCACGGAAAGCATCTATTTCAGTTGGGAAACTCATAACCCAGCTATGTGCATGTGTGCCTGCTACTGGTACATCAAACATCTGACCTGTTAATACGTTAGAGGTTGCATGACATCCTCCAATGATTGCCGCTCTTGCACCATAGAGTCCAGCATCTGGTCCTTGAGCACGACGAAGTCCAAATTCAAGCACTGTATCGCCTTCTGCCGCTCTTACAACCCTTGCAGCTTTAGTAGCAATGAGGCTTTGGTGGTTGATTAAATTGAGTAAAGTTGTCTCAATAAACTGGGCTTCAAAAATAGGCGCCTTAATACGCATGAGTGGCTCTCCTGGAAGTACGACTGTACCTTCTGGAATCGCATCAATATTTCCTGTAAATTTAAAGTGACTTAAATACTCTAAAAAGTCCTTGCTAAAAATGCCTAGTGAATCTAAGTACGCAATGTCTTCTGTTTTAAAGTGAAGGTTTTTAATATAATCTATTGCTTGTTCGAGTCCACAACAAATAGCGTAGCCATTGCCTGATGGATTTTTTCTATAAAATAAGTCAAATACTACTTCATGGTTATTTACATCGTTTTCAAAATATCCTTGCATCATAGTCAGTTGATAAAGGTCTGTTAACAACGTAAGATTTCTATTACTCATACAATCTATCTCCTATTCATTTGTAAATATACTATAGATGTCTACCCTTAAGTCTGCTAATATTATTATATCATAGAAATAATTATTTGTAGATTAAATGGTTATACTCTTTTTTAGCACTATTTGTCCACATTATGGCATATATTTTAGAGGAAAGGAGTGGATAAGTGATATATGATTGCACAACTTGTGGATTACCTTATGAATTTAGCGGGTCATCTTGGTTATTTAGGCATTATTTTTATTGTAGGCTTAGAATATGCGTGCTTCCCTTTGCCTAGCGAAATTGTACTACCCTTCGTAGGTATGGGTATGGCCTCTGGCACTTATGGTGTTGTAAATGGTTTTTTGGCAAGTATACTTGGGGCAATGTTTGGTACAATGATAGCCTATTATATTGGCTATATCGGAGGTGTTCCTCTTATAGAGTGGTCCAAGCATCGTTTTCCAAAAACAAAGAAGACACTCATTGCTTTAGACAAATGGTTCAATAAGTACGGTAACTTTGCTGTATTCATCACACGTATTTTTCCTCTAACACGTACTTATGTATCTTTCCTTGCTGGTAGCCAAAAGCTAGATTTACTTTCCTTTATGGGATATTCCTTCTTAGGGATTTTCCTCTGGAATAGTGCTCTCATTAGTTTGGGTTACTTCTTAGGTAACAACTTAGACCTTATAGATAACATACTTAAAAAATATAGTGTTGTTGCTTGTAGCATGCTCATTCTTGCCGTTATTTATTTTGTCTACAAAAAGCTTAAAGAAAAAAAAGGAACCGCTAGAGTCTAAGCTCTGTAGGTTCCTTCTTTTTATTGTCTCTTTTATTATTACTTCTTCTACTATTTATGCCCTTGTTTATTCTTCTTAATATAAATGGTCAAAGCTCTTATTGCTTGTACCAGCAGGACAATGATTCCCCCTACAAAGAATAGGATAAAGGCTATGGCAAATAATTGCACAAACCATTCCCATCCTGTTTGCATACTGACCTCTATGATTTTACTCTCCACCTTTTCCCCTCCTGGATTAATAGCTGAATAACTAAAGATGCTCTCTTAATTTAATGATTAAATATTTTATGCGAGAGGTCCAGCCGGCGCTGCATGTGCGATATCCCTTCCGCTTTTACTCACTTAGGCTAAGAGGCTGTAAATTCAGTGTTCATACTTCAAGAATTCTCCCTCTAGTAATCTTGAAACAACTTTACATCCACCTAAATCAAACAAGACATTCTTATCTTCAGAATAAAGATGTTTAATCCCTTAATTTTTTTATGTCTTCTAGTGGAAGTCCTAGCTTCCTAGCAATGACTTCATCTTCTAAAATATCTAACAGGGCTTTTGCAGCTTCTAGTTTTCCTTCTAGTTTTCCTTCCAGTTTTCCTTCCAGTTTTCCCATTTCCCTTGCTTGGTTCTTTTCTTCTTGAAGGGTCTTTGTAATGT